>NZ_JBSXNR010000040.1:0-12813 GCF_056857735.1 Flagellimonas sp. L-11 | reverse complement strand
AGGTCATCATAACTGGGTGGAAGAAGGCTCAACTGGTCCTGGTCATTGGTCTTCCATACTACTTTTCGGCTCATAACTAAAGTTACGATCCCTTTCAGTTTTAAACAAAAAAAAGAGACTGCCTTTTTAGACAGCCTCTTTTTGCTTTAACTCAAAGTTAATAAATTCTTCAATAACTATTGGGACAATCAGAATGACAATCAAATTTTGAATACAACTAATTGTTCATTTCCAATTACATGAGATTTCTCGACTGCTCCTTCGACTGCGCTCAGGATGACAGCTCGGAATGATGACAGATTATGGGTCATTGCCAATTACTCATTGTAAATTGAACATTGGCTTAGTGCCCGTAGATATCATTGTACAGATCTAGGTACATTTCCTTTACCGGCTTCCGTTTCAATTTCATGGTGGGGGTGAGGTGGCCATCTTCCACACTCCAAACATCTGGGGTAAGTCTAAACTGTTTCACTTTTTCCCATTTGGCGAACTCTTGGTTAGCCCAATCCACTTCTTCCTGCATACGGGCGATTACCTTTTCGTTTTTGACCAATTCATCATTTGATTCCAAGTCAATATTATGTCGTTTTGCCCATTCCTTTACAAATTCAAAATTGGGCTGAATCAAGGCTGCCGGCATTTTTTCACCTTCGCCCACAACCATGATTTGTTCTATAAATCGGGATTGTTTAAAACGGTTTTCCAATAATTGTGGCGCCACGTATTTTCCGCCAGAGGTTTTGAACATCTCTTTTTTACGGTCGGTAATGCGCAAAAAGCCCTCTGCATCCACTTCTCCAATATCCCCGGTATGGAAATAAGCCCCTGTCATTACTTCTGCGGTTTTTTCCGGGTCTTTGTAGTAGCCCATCATTACATTGGGGCCTTTACAAAGAATTTCCCCGTCCTCGGCAATTTTCACTTCTACGTTATCAATCATTTTCCCAACAGTGCCAATTTTCCACCCTTTGTTTCGTTGGTCGTTAACTGCAATTACGGGCGAAGTCTCTGTAAGTCCGTATCCTTCCATTACGGGCATATCTGCTGCGGCAAAAATCCTGGCAAGCCTTGGCTGAAGTGCGGCACTGCCGGAAACCATCACAGATAGATTGCCGCCGAGACCTTCTTTCCATTTGCTAAATATCAATTTACGGGCAAGCCCAAGTTTTTTCTCGTACCACCAGCCGTTTGCTCCGTAAGGCTCAAATTTGAGTCCTACTTCCACAGCCCAGAAAAAGAGTTTCTTTTTGATTCCTGTGAGTGCAGCTCCCTTGGCAATAATGGCGTCATAGACTTTTTCAAGCAATCGAGGAACAACACTCATGACATGGGGTTTCACCTCTTTCACGTTATCACTGATTTTGTCCAGCCCTTCCGCAAAATAAATTTCTACACCACAATATTGGTAGAGGTAAAGAATCATACGTTCAAAAATGTGGCAGACAGGCAAAAAACTCAGGGCAGTTCCACCCGTTTCAAAAGGAACCCTAACTTGGCTATCGACCACGTTGGAAACTATATTGTTGTGAGATAGCATAACCCCTTTTGGTCTACCAGTAGTGCCAGAGGTGTATATAAGGGTAGCTAAGTCATCAGGTTTTACGGCATCTTTTAACTTTTCGACCTTGTCTTGGTTGGATGTATCGGCTCCAAATTCCAAGACCTCTCTCCAGTTTTTGCAATTATCCAGTTCATCAAAGGAATAAATTTCTTCCAGCTTGTCAATTTTTGAGCTTATAGACAAGACCTTTTCCAATACCTCACTACAAGAAACAAAACAATATTTTGCTTCGGAGTGGTTCAGGACATACTCGTAATCTTCTTCGGAAATGGTAGGGTAAATGGGTACGTTCTGTGCTCCAATTTGAAGAATTCCAATATCAACAATATTCCATTCCGTGCGGTTGGTCATGGAAATCACAGCAATTTTGTCGTTAGGCTTAACGCCCATACGAAGTAAGGCCCTGCTCACGGCATTGGCTTTGTCAATGTACTGTTGTGTGGATGTAGCTATCCATTTACCGTCACTTTTGGTGACCAATGATTTTTCTATGGGGTATTTTTCAAGTTGATAGTATGGGAAATCAAATAATCGGGTAACCGTCTGCATAGTTAGTTATATGTTAAGCGATTGCAAATTAGCAAATCAGACCTTAACAGTGAAACAGATTTAACAATTAGATAAGGTAAATTTTGAAAAATCCCCAAATAATAACCTCCAAGCAGGGTGAATTATACTAATCTTCCAAATTTTCCAACCATTCCCGTGCATTCACAAATGCCTGTAGCCAAGGCGACACTTCATCGGTTCTATTCTTTGGATAGTGCGCCCAGTTCCAAGGGAACGTAGAACGCTCTATATGCGGCATGGTCACTAAATGTCGACCTGTTTTATCGCAAAGCATGGCTGTATTGAAATCACTTCCGTTTGGATTGGCCGGATAGCTCTCGTAACCGTATTTGGCCACAATATGATATTGGTCCTCGGTATGTGGAAGACTAAATTTGCCTTCACCATGACTTATCCAAACCCCGAGCGTGGTTCCTGCCATGTTGGAAAGCATCACAGAATTGTTCTCTTGAATTTTAACCGAAGTAAAATTACTCTCGTGCTTGTTGGAGTCGTTATAGGTCAATCTTCCGTGAGTTTCATGTTCTGGGTTGATGAGGTCCAACTCCATGAACAATTGGCAACCATTACAAATCCCTACGGATAAAGTGTCTGGTCTGGCAAAGAAATCTTTTAAGGCTTTGTTGGCTTTTTCGTTGTACTTAAAGGCTCCGGCCCATCCTTTGGCACTTCCCAAAACATCGGAATTGGAGAAACCACCAACGGCACCGATAAACTGTATGTCCTCCAAGGTTTCCCTGCCTGTAATAAGGTCGGTCATGTGTACATCTTTTACATCAAAACCAGCCAAGTACATGGCATTGGCCATTTCACGTTCGGAATTGCTTCCCTTTTCGCGTAAAATGGCTGCTTTTGGTCTATCATAACCTCTCGACTGCGCTCGCGGTGACAGTTTCCCGTCAAAATTTTTAGGGAAAATATAGTGCAACGGTTGTTTCGTGTAGTTGTCATATCGGTCTTTGGCCAAACCATTTGCGGTCTGTATGTTGTCCAATAGATAGGATGTTTTGAACCAAATATCACGCAGAGATTTGATGTTCAAACCAATTTGAATACCGTTGTTTTTGATTTCCAAGGTGTTTTCTGATGTTGGAGTACCAATTTTGGCAAAATTGACACCTGATGCTGTCATCACTTTTTCTACAGAGGCATCCTTGGCTTGGAACACCACCCCAATATTTTCAGAGAACAGTAATTTGATGATATCCTGTTCGCCCAACACTGATAAATCCAATTTGGCACCCAAATCGTTGTCTGCGAAGCAGAGTTCCAAAAGGGTCGTAATCAAACCACCTGAAGCTACATCATGTCCGGCCAAAATTTGATTGTTCTTGATGAGTTCCTGCAATGTGTTGAAAACAGTTTTAAGGTACTCAGCGTCCAAAACAGAAGGAGCTTCGTCCCCAATACCATTCAAGATTTGAGCAAAGGAAGAACCACCTAACTTGTGAGTATCCTTAGATATGTTGATGTAATAGATACCCCCACCATCTTTTTGCAAAACTGGCTCCACTACTTGGTTGATATTGTTGCAATTGGCAGCTGCTGAAATAATTACGGTTCCAGGTGACAATACTTCACCGTCCTTATATTTTTGTTTCATGGAAAGTGAATCCTTTCCCGTGGGCACATTGATGCCCAAATCTATAGCAAACTCCGACAAAGACTCCACGGCTTTGTACAAACGGGCATCCTCTCCTTCATTTCTACAAGGCCACATCCAGTTTGCGGAGAGTGACACGGATTTCAAACCATCTTTCAACGGTGCCCAAACAATGTTGGTCAACGATTCCGCTACGCTGTTTCTACTACCGGCAACAGGGTCAATCAAAGCCGAAATGGGGGAGTGGCCAATACTGGTGGCAATACCTTCTTTTCCTTTAAAATCGAGTGCCATTACACCACAGTTGTTCAAAGGCAATTGCAATATGCCAGCACACTGTTGCTTTGCAACGCGTCCGCCAACACAACGGTCCACCTTGTTGGTCAACCAATCCTTGCAGGCCACGGCTTCCAATTGCAGCACTTGCTCTAAATAATCGTGGAAATGCTCCAAAGAATACGAAAGGGCAGGATATTTCTGCTGGGCCGTTTTGTCGGCCATAATAGTTTTGGGAGAACTTCCGAACATATCGGAAAGCTCCAGGTTCATTGGGGTTTCACCAGTTTTACCCGAAGTGAATTTAAAGGTGTGGTCGCCTGTGACTTCCCCTACGTTGTACATGGGTGAACGCTCACGTGCCGAAACACGGTTCAACAAATCCAAATCCTTTTCACCGATAATTAATCCCATACGTTCTTGGGATTCATTTCCTATTAATTCTTTTTTGGAAAGCGTAGGGTCTCCTAAGGGTAGCTTATCCGTATCAATAGTTCCACCCGTTTCTTCAACCAATTCAGACAGACAGTTCAAGTGTCCACCTGCTCCGTGATCGTGAATGGAAACAATAGGGTTGTCATGACTTTCAAACAGACCACGTACGGCGTTTGAAGCTCTTTTCTGCATTTCTGGGTTGGAACGCTGCACGGCATTCAGTTCAATTGCGGAGCTAAATTCACCAGTATCTGCACTGGATACGGCAGCACCTCCCATCCCAATGCGGTAGTTGTCCCCACCTAGAACAACTATTCTGTCTCCTTTCTTGGGCGTATCTTTCAAAGCTTGGTCGGTTTTACCATAACCAATACCTCCGGCCATCATAATCACCTTGTCGAAGCCAAGTTTTCGTGCTTCTTCCTCATGTTCAAAGGTGAGAACTGAGCCGGCAATTAAAGGTTGACCGAATTTATTTCCAAAATCAGATGCTCCATTGGATGCTTTTATCAAAATATCCATTGGCGTTTGATATAGCCAATCCCGTTCTTTCATTCCTTTTTCCCACGGCCTGCCCTGAGCGGAGTCGAACGGGTCTTCCAATCGCGAGTAGGAGGTCATATACACAGCGGTTCCTGCCAAAGGCAAGGATCCTTTTCCACCTGCCAAACGGTCCCTGATTTCTCCACCAGAACCCGTAGCGGCTCCGTTGAACGGCTCCACAGTGGTTGGGAAGTTGTGGGTTTCCGCTTTTAGGGATAGCACGGAATCAATCTCTTTTTCTTCATAAAAGTCGGGCTTATCCGCACTTTTGGGAGCAAACTGAACCGCTTTAGGCCCTTTTATAAAGGCAACATTGTCCTTATAGGCAGAAACAATATCGTTTGGATTGGCCTCGGATGTTTTTTTGATCAATTTGAATAGGGAAGAGGGCATTTCCTTGCCATCAATCACAAAAGTTCCATTAAAAATTTTGTGTCTGCAATGCTCTGAATTCACCTGACTGAAACCAAACACTTCGGAATCCGTCAACTTACGATTCAACTTTTTGGAAAGTTCTTCCAAATATTCAACCTCTTCATCGCTAAGGGCCAGACCTTCTTTTTGGTTGTACGCAGCAATGTTATCAATCTCTTGGATAGCTTCTGGGACAATATTGATGGTAAAAATATCTTGTCCCAACGCGCTGTACTTTTGGGACAGCATGGGGTCAAAATAGGTGAAATTTTCCGTAACTGCGTGGAATTCCTCAATACGGATAATCCCAGTGATGCCCATATTTTGGGTGATTTCGGTAGCGTTTGTGCTCCAAGGCGTAATCATGGCAGCACGTGGCCCAACAAAAAAGGCGTCGATAGACGCCGCTTCAATCTTAGGCTGGTTGCCAAACAACCATGTCAGTTTATTAATGTTTTCCTGAGTGATTTCCTGAGCGGATTGGACGGCAAAAACCTTGGTCGCCTTGTCCCCAAAAAAATGGATCATACAATCTTTGCGTTGAACGGTTTAAGAAAGTGCAAATTTACGATTTTGGAACGTAATTCATCCTACTGAAAAGGTGTTTTGTTAACTAAACAATGTTGATAGTGTATTTGTCAATTGTAGAGGGGCATCCTTCAATTCACCAGATTGTGTGGAGAGCATTCATATATATTTGGTGGAGTTTTAAACAATCACTTGGATGGAATGGTAAAAAAGAACAAATTATAGGAATCAAGCACTTGTAATTGTATTTCTAATTGTGCTCCTTATTTTGATTGAGGTGTTCATGGATGATTGGAGTTGGAATTGGATTAATTTTTTAGGCACCTAATAAGAAATATTGTAAGGAACATGTTTTGATTGGATTTTTATACCTGATAAACAAAGGTAGGGCAAACAGCTTTATATTTTTTGTGGGCTCATTCTGGTTTTGCTTAAAATTCTGTTGAATGATTTTGTCAATTCACAAAAAAAAGGTAGGTCAAATGCCTTTGGGCATAGTAAATTAAGCAACTTTTCCTATCTTGGAAGAAATATAGCTAACTCAAAACCAACCTTATGAAAACTACCAACATCCTATTGTGCGGGATTATGCTTTTTACAGGAGTAACTTCTTCGATTGCACAAAAAAAATACTCAAAAAGTCAAATTAAAAAATTCAAGGCCGAAGTAGAAGCCTTAGTGGAAGCCAATAAAAAGCAGACACAGGTAATGGTGGACAAAATTTTCAGTTTTGCCGAACTGGGATTCCAAGAAGAGGAAAGTTCTAAATACCTTACTGGCATTTTGGAAGATAACGGTTTTACCGTTGAACATTCTGTTTCCAATATTCCAACATCATGGTTTGCAACATGGAGTAATGGGGAAGGTCCCGTTATTGCTTTAGGGAGTGATGTGGATTGTATTCCCAAAGCATCACAGTATCCTGGCGTAGCATATCATAAACCTATTGTGGAAGGAGCGCCAGGACATGGAGAAGGCCATAATGCAGGAATACCGTTAAATATTACTTCTGCATTAGCTGTTAAAGAAGTGATGGAGAAAGAAGGCATTGGAGGAACATTGATTCTTTGGCCAGGAATTGCCGAGGAATTGGTTGCAGCCAAAGCCTGGTATGTAAGAGATGGCCTTTTTGATGATATTGATATGTGCATTTTTACCCATGTGAGCAGTAACCTGAGCGTTTCATGGGGTCCTACTCGGGGAACTGGCCTTATTTCTGTGGAATATATGTTTGAAGGTGAAGCGGCACATTCCGCCGGAGCACCTTGGAGGGGACGTAGTGCCTTGGATGCCGCGGAACTTATGAATGTGGGATGGAATTACAAGAGAGAACACCTTCACCCGCTGAAGCGTTCCCATTCCATTTTTACCGATGCCGGGGACCAGCCCAATGTAGTGCCATCCAAAGCTGCTATTTGGTTCTATTTTAGGGACGTTACCTACGAAGGTATTATGGAAATGTATGCAGAGGCCAACGATATTGCCAAAGGCGCTGCAATGATGACAGGAACCAAAATGACTTCCCGTGTGTTGGGTACCGCATGGCCAAGACACTTTAACAAGGTGATTGCAGAGACCATGTATGAAAATATCAAAGAAATTGGTCTACCTACATGGTCGGATGCAGACCAAAAGCTGGCCAAGGCCGTGCAAACGGAAATGAAATCCAAAAGAATAGAAGGATTGCCCACAGAATTGTCCGAATTAGGACTTCCTGTTTTGGAACCTGTGAGTGGAGGTTCTGACGATATTGGAGATATTTCTTGGAAAGTACCTACGGTAACCATGCGTTTTCCGTCCAACATCCCAGGACTACCAGGGCATCACTGGGCCAATGCCATTGCTATGGCGACCCCGATTGCGCACAAAGGGGCTACAGCGGGCGCAAAAGCAGAAGCTATGACCATTATGGATTTCTTGTTAAAACCTGAATTGTTGACCCAGGCTTGGGACTACTTCAATAATGAACAGACCAAGGAAACCAAGTACGAGCCCATGATTTCTGCAGATGATATGCCACCAACGTTCTTGAACAAGGACAAGCAGGATATGTTTAGGCCAGCCTTGGAGAAGTATTATTATGATGAAACCAAATACGATAGCTATTTGGAGCAGTTAGGGGTAGAATATCCAACGGTGAAGGAATAATTCGATATGTCAGTCTGAGCGGAGTTCAGAACTTAAACCTATCTCGACTTCGCTCGATGTGACAAAGTTTCATTTTTAAGCGTCATGCTGAACCGGTTTCAGCATCCCATCCAATTGGGTTTGGATTCCGCATCAAGTGCGGAATGACAGTTTTAGACCTTTTTCATCGTATCATTCCTAATCCATAGCTTGTTTGACACGAATGACACGAATTTTCTCGAATACAACATCTCGCCTGTCCCGTCATTATGGTAGGGACGGGCGCTCGATGTAGCGGTGTTCAATTGAAAGAGGTGCGGAAGGCCATTGGTGATTGCTTTGTTTTACTTTTAAAGAGTTTGCTAAAGGATTGGGAATGCTCAAACCCGAGGGTAAAAGCAATTTCACTTACTGAAAGTTTTGTGGTTGACAATTTCTCTTTGGCTTCCTCTATCAATTTTTCATGAATGTGCTGTTGGGTGGTTTGTCCGGTCAACACCTTGAGAAGACCGCTTAAATAGTTTGAGGATACATTCAATGTGCTTGCTACATATTGGACTGTAGGAATTCCCTTGTTGATGACCTCCTCACCATCGAAATACGTGTTAAGGAGCTCCTCTAGCCGAACTAATATCTCGTTATTGTTGATTTTTCTTGTGATGAACTGTCTTTGGTAATACCGTTCTGCATAATTGAGCAATAATTCGATTTGGGCAATAATGATGTTCTGACTGAATTTGTCAATGTTGCATTGATACTCTTGTTGAATGTTCAACAATATTTCGGTGATGGTCTTTTCTTCCTTCTCGGATAGAAAAAGAGCCTCATTGATGGCATAACCAAAAAAATCATAATTCTTGATGGTTCTTGCCAATGGGGTATGCCATAAAAAATCAGGATGTATGAGCAATAACCATCCCGAGGCTTTTATTTTGGAAGGTAATAATTCAAACTGAAGAACCTGTTTTGGGCCAATAAAAGTCAGTAACCCTTCATCAAAATCATATTCCTGCTGGCCGTATCGGACTTTGGCTTGAATGTCCCGTTTCAACCCAATAGAATAAAAGTTTTGCATCCAATGGATTTCACTTTCGGTGGTTTTGTATTCCACTTGGCTATAATCTATAAGGCTCACCAAGGGGTGCTCGGGTTTAGGGAGGTCGCAAAACTTATGGAATTCGCTGAGTGTATTGAATGTGTGCATATACTTATTGGTTAATGGAGAGAGGGAAAGCCCCTCACCCCATTTGAAATTAAAGATTAATTTTTAAAGTCTGTGGAATGACTCAACACCTTGTTACTTTCCAAAATGGTTTCCAAGGATTTCAATTTATCTTGTGCCATAGCATACGAGTCGCTGCCCAAGAACAAGTGTAGGGTAGGGTTTTTGCTTTCGGCAACCTCAATTATTACCTCTGCGGCTTTTTTAGGATCACCTGGTTGATTTCCGGCAATTTCTTCCTTGTGCAAGCGTTCTGACTCACGGGCTGGGGCATAAACATCCATTTTGTTTTTAGCTAAGCGCAGGGATTCATCGGACAAAAACTCGGTACGGAAATATCCGGGATATACTACCGTGGCATTTATTCCAAATAGTTTTGCTTCCGCTGAAAGTGCTTCCGAGAGCCCAACTACGGCAAATTTTGTAGCGCAGTATATACCAAACCCAGGAAAGTTTGCTACCATACCTGCTATAGAGGCAATGTTGAAAATATGCCCAGATTGTTGTTTTCTCAAATGGGGCATGGTTTTTCTAATTACGTTCAGCATGCCAAAAACATTGACATCAAAGTTTTGTCGTGATTCTTCATCGGTCAACTCTTCCAATGTTCCATTTTGGCCATAACCTGCATTGTTCACTACCACATCAATGCGGCCAAATGTGTCCAACACCTTGGAAATACCAGATTCAACACTTTCTTCACTAATCAAATCCACTTGAAGGGGCAAGAAATCGATATGTTGGCCTACTGCACTTTCCAAAGCACTTATATTCCTTGAAGTTGCGGCTACCCTGTATTCATTGTCCAGTAGCTTTTTTACCATTGTTAACCCCAGCCCTTTTGAGGCTCCTGTGATCAACCATACTTTTTTAGTGTCCATTTTCTTTGATTTTTTTGTTATAAATTGACACTGCGAAGTTGTCCTCTATTAAGAGGAATAATGTAGCCAAATCTAAGATTGTTGTAGCCTGATTTTAGAGAAGCAAGTGAAATAATTTCTTTATCGTTTGGCCAGTAAAGCCATATAAAACCCGTCAAAACCAGTTTCTGAAGCAAAAATATTACGTTCTCTTACAAACTCAAAGTCTTTCCCGTTTTCGGATTCCAAAAACTTTTTGACTTGCTCTGTATTTTCCTGTGGAAGTATGGAACAGGTAGCATACACCATCTGTCCGCCTTTTTTTACCATTTTGCTGTAGTTCTGGAGTATATCTTGCTGCACCCCCATTATACGGTCCACAAACTCGGGCTCCAGTTTCCATTTGGAGTCTGGGTTTCTTTTGATTACTCCTAATCCTGAACAGGGCGCATCCAACAATAAACGGTCTGCGCTATTATATAGTTTTTTGATTACTTTGGTAGAATCAATCGCTCTGGTTTCCACGTTGTGCACACCATTCCTTCTGGCTCTTTTTTTAAGTTTCTTCAATTTACTTTCATAAATATCCAAAGCGATCAATTGGCCCTTGTTTTGCATTTGTGAGGCTAGGTGAAGCGTTTTGCCTCCGGCACCGGCACAGGCATCTACCACCCGTTGTCCCGGTTCAACTTCTAAAAATGGAGCCACTAATTGGGAAGAGGCATCTTGCACTTCGAACAGTCCATCTTTAAAGGCTTGGGTTACAAAAACATTCTTGCGTTCCACCAGTTTTAATGCATCGGGATACCCTTCTATAAATTCCGTAGCTATATCCTCCTTGGCCAAAAAATTCTTTAGCTGGGGTTTTGGGACTTTTAGTGTGTTGGTTCGCAGAATTACATCGGCTTGTTGGTTTTGGGCGGCAATTTCTTTAGTCCAAAGCTCATTGCCCAACGATTTTTCCCCAAGTTCGTCCATCCAATCGGGAATGGATTCCCTAAACTTTCGGATTTTGGACAGTTCATCAAACTTACCTTTTATACGACGTTCGGGCGTGCCTTCCAATTGTTTCCAATCGGGGATTCGGATACCACGTAGCACGCACCAAACCCCGAACAATCGGAACAAATGGGGCTTGCTATACGGTTTGTGAACTTCAGCAATTTCCGAATACAGACGTTTCCACCGAACAATATCATAAGTGGTCTCGGCAATAAAACCACGATCACGAGCGCCCCAGCGTTTATCGTACCGCAATACTTTTTCTATGACCTTATCGGCATATTCCCCCTCATTAAAAATCATGTGAAGGGCATCAATTACGGCAAATACCAAGTTTCTGTGTAAACGCATCATATAAAATAAGGTTGCAAAGGTATGATTTCTGCTTACTTTTGAGGAAAATAAATACAATGAGGTCAATCAT
This sequence comes from Flagellimonas sp. L-11, assembly GCF_056857735.1. NCBI lineage: Bacteria > Pseudomonadati > Bacteroidota > Flavobacteriia > Flavobacteriales > Flavobacteriaceae > Flagellimonas > Flagellimonas sp. L-11. Next base: position 1,245 of record NZ_JBSXNR010000040.1, on the reverse strand, counting down.
TTCCTTTTTAATGGCTCTTGTATTGGTTTCCTGTGCTGGGGAGCCAAAACAAAAACCCTTTCAATCTGTTGCAATAACACCTGTTTTTGAAGACTCCGTAAGTATACGGGCGATTACTTTTTTGGATAGTAGAACATTGGCATTTGCAGGGAGCAATGGAGTTTATGGCACTATTGATGTTAATTCGCACAAGGTTATGGCCAATGTTCAGATGTTTGATTCCATTCAACCACATTTTAGGGCCGTAGACCATACTTCAAGTGATTTTTTCATGCTTTCGGTGGAAAGTCCTGCCTTATTGTACAAAACAGGTGACCAAGGAAAGATGGAATTGGTGTATACGGAAGATGGGGAAGGTGTTTTTTATGACAGCCTTACTTTTTGGAACGATTCCGAAGGTATTGCGGTAGGCGATACGGTGAATGGATGCCTTTCTATTATTATTACAAGAGATGGAGGGGCTTCGTGGAACAAATTATCGTGTTCCGACTTGCCTGATGGTATTGAGGGCGAAGGTGCTTTTGCTGCCAGTAACAGCAATATTGCCGTGCAGGGAGATAAAGTTTGGATTGGAACTACAGAGGGGAGAATCTATTTTTCAGGTGATAAAGGAGCGACTTGGGAGATACAAGAAACTCCTGTTATTTCGGATGAACCCACCCAAGGTATTTATTCCATAGACTTTTTTGATGAACACACTGGATTTGCCATTGGAGGGGATTACACCCGACCAGAATCCAATAGGGCGAATAAAATAAAAACGGTTGATGGCGGTAAAACCTGGCAATTGGTTGCCGACGGTCTGGAACCGGGATATAAAAGTTGTGTGCAGTTTGTTCCGAATTCTGGTGGCAAGGATTTGGTGGCTGTTGGTTTTACAGGAATTTCCTATTCCCATGATGGGGGCGAAAGCTGGCAGCAATTGAATGAAGCGCCTTTTTACACCCTTCGTTTCTTAAACGACTCGACGGCATACGCTGCGGGAAAAAACAGGATTGCACAATTGGTATTCAAATAAAAAGGTTTTTAGGATTCGGGAGTTCGCAGTAACACTTGAGCTTGAACTTGTCCGAAGACGGGACTCTTTTATTGGCACAAATTATCTCGGCACGTTCAGAAGTAGTGTAATTATTTGATTATCAGATAATTAATTCGTATATTTAGGTATGACAAAACCCCGAAAATGAGTCTTCAGCTCGAAAAACGGGGTTTTTTTAATCTTCAATTATGCACAAATTACGAAGA
>NZ_JBSXNR010000039.1:0-119217 GCF_056857735.1 Flagellimonas sp. L-11 | reverse complement strand
TTTGCTGTTGGTTGTAATCTTGAAAATTGGTGTTCATACGTCTGGTTATCAGACTATAATTTACGCTAAATACAGGATGAAAACAAGCAAATGCTCCTGTATATTCAATAAAAAAGCTGTCCCGGTTATGAGACAGCTTCTTTTATTTGGCCCTATTTACACTCAATAAAAGCAAACAAAGATTAAGGGCAAGCAATGTAATTAGAATGCTGAAAAAAGTGGTCATGGTTGTAACGTATTTATTACGTAACACCCAAACGTTAAAATACCCTACCTATTGCCCAAAATCTTTTTTAGTTACTTTTTAGAACCGTTTACACTCCACAACAGCAGCAGTGCATTTACGATTAAAAGGAACGAGAGTACTCCAAAAAAAGTGTTCATTTATATTGGATTTAATGGTTGTGGGGAACAGTGTGTTTATAGCTTAGATAGTAAAAAAATAAATGGTTGCGTGAGAATCGGAAAAAATGAATAAAAAAAGCCTGGGCAATGCCCAGGCTTTGTGTCTATAAAAAAGTATGTTATAACTTAATCCGCAACTTGTACATTAACGGCGTTTAATCCTTTTTTACCTTGTTGTAGTTCGAATTCTACAACGTCACCTTCTCTAATTTCATCGATTAAACCAGAAATGTGTACGAAGTGATCTGTGTTTGAACCATCTTCAGTGATAAATCCATAACCTTTAGAATCATTGAAGAATTTTACTGTTCCTTTACTCATAATATAAATTGAAAAAAATTAATTGAGCGACAAAGGTACGTTTAATTTATTGGGAATCAGTTTTTTTCTTAAAAATAAAATAATTATATGGTTGGATCAGGGGTTAAACGCAAGTATGGCTTGATTTCTTCCACACCTTTGGTAAAGATTCCTTTGGCCTCTTCGGTAGGTATAGATGGGCTTACCACAACTTTTTCTCCATTTTTCCAGTTGGCGGGAGTAGCCACTTTATGGTTGGCCGTTAATTGCAAAGAATCCACAACACGCAACAATTCGTAAAAATTACGTCCGGTCGAGGCAGGATATGTTAATGTAAGTTTGATTTTTTTATCGGGACCCACAATAAACACAGATCGTACAGTAAGTGTATCGTCTGCATTGGGGTGAATCATATCGTATAGATCCGAAACCTTTCTTTCCACATCGGCAACTATGGGGAAGTTGACCTTGGTGTTTTGGGTCTCGTTGATGTCCTTGATCCATTCCATGTGCGATGCTGCCCCATCAACACTCAATGCCATCATCTTTACGTTTCTTTTGTCGAACTCATCCTTAAACTTGGCAGCTGTACCCAGTTCGGTGGTGCAAACAGGAGTAAAGTCAGCAGGGTGAGAAAATAGAATCCCCCAACTATCGCCAAGGTATTCATAAAAATTAAGTGTTCCTTCCGAAGTAACTGCAGTAAAATCCGGAGCAGTATCTCCCAATCGTAAAGTTGCCATATATTTTCTGATTTTAAAGTTTGAAAAATTAGTACCCTACAAAATTACTAGATTATTTGTGTATTGCGCATAAAATCAGTTAAAAGTGTATTAAAAATACCTGTTGTACATTTTAGAGTACCTGTTTCAAAAAAACATCAAGGACTAACATCTGAGCATACCAAATATCAATACAATTTTATTGGCTTGAGCCAAAAAAACTTAACTTGGTAGGTGTTCATCAAGAAAATACATTCTTTACGATACAGCAGTAATCATTATCTTCGACCAACGAAGTTGTATTTATGATAAAGGCCACTAATATTCAAAAAAGTTACGGAGACCTCAAAGTTTTAAAAGGGGTCGATTTGGCAATAAAAAAAGGCGAAGTGGTTTCCATTGTTGGTGCCTCGGGTGCAGGAAAAACCACTTTATTACAAATTTTGGGCACCTTGGACACCCCTACCAACAAAGGAGAGAGCACACTTCTTATCAGCGACACCGAAGTAAACCAACTTAACGATAAGAGCTTGGCACAGTTCCGGAACGAGCATATCGGTTTTATTTTTCAGTTTCACCAATTGTTGCCCGAGTTTACAGCCTTAGAAAATGTTTGCATTCCAGCTTTCATTAAAAAAACGCCACGGGCCGAAGCTGAAAAGCGAGCCAAGGAACTGTTGGACTTTTTAGGATTGCAGGATCGTTACGACCACAAACCCAATGCCCTCTCTGGGGGTGAACAACAACGTGTTGCCGTCGCCCGTTCGTTAATGAACAATCCCTCTGTAGTCTTGGCAGATGAACCCAGCGGAAACCTAGATTCCGAAAGTGCGGACAATCTACATCAACTTTTTTTTCAATTGCGTGATGAGTTTGGGCAGACCTTTGTGTTGGTGACCCACAACCTAGAGTTGGCCGACATGGCAGACCGAAAACTCACCATGGTCGATGGTTTGATCGTTTCCAAAGATTGATATGACCAAAACGGAACTCAAAGAATTTTTGGACGCCAAGGTATTGGAGTATAACCACCCAAAGTTTTTGGAAGATGACCCCATACAGATTCCGCACCTATTTACTAGTAAAGAAGATATTGAAATCAGTGCTTTTTTAACGGCCACCATTGCGTGGGGCAATCGCAAAAGCATTATCAACAACGCCTCTAAATTAATGGAGTTGATGGGCAACACACCTTATGATTTTGTAATAAACCATACCGATGATGATCTCGAAGAACTCCGGCCTTTTGTACACCGAACCTTTAATGGGATAGACCTTGTTTACTTTGTAAACAGTTTGAAGTATATTTATAAGAACCACGGTGGTTTGGAAGCGATTTTCACAGAGTATCAGACCAAAGACTCCATGCAGCCTGCCATTTCCAAGTTCAAGGAAGTGTTTTTTGAGTTGCCCCACCAAAGTAGAACCCAAAAACATGTTTCCGACCCTAATAAAGGTTCTGCCGCCAAACGTATCAATATGTTTTTACGTTGGATGGTTCGTGACAATGACACGGGAGTTGATTTTGGGCTTTGGGAAAAAATCGATCCCGGTAAGCTCTCCTGTCCGTTAGATGTACATTCGGGGAATGTGGCCCGAAAACTAAAACTGCTCAAACGCAAACAAAATGATGCCAAGGCATTAAAAGAGCTCGACATTAATCTTCGAAAATTGGATGCCACCGACCCTGTTAAATATGACTTTGCCCTATTTGGCTTAGGTGTTTTTGAGCGGTTTTAGAAACTTCTCAACATTCACTGAATAGGTATTTGGTTAAGTGTCTCCTTTTTCAATTTCGCTAATTTTTAGAAAACTACTTTAATAAAGTCCGCAAAATACACGCTTAAAAATTTTTCAAGGAGTAATCAAATCTTTTGGAATTTTTTCAATCCAAATTACTCCCTAGAAGTTATGTCCTCGGAAACTCCCAACCGTTATGGTATTCATTTTTCAACATGGTATCAGCTTCTGAGTGGTTAAACTTGCCGTTTTTAGCATCCCAGAAAAGTCGATCCCCTGTTTTATAGGCAATATTGCCCAAGTGGCTAACCACGGCTGCATCGTATCCAATTTTTATTGGTGCCTTCAAAATTGATTTATCTCGGGTTTTTACGGCTTCCAAAAAATTCTGTGTGTGCAGCCCTAACCCTTCCCCAACTCCTTGCTGTAACGATACGGCTTCTATTTTAGGCCCTAAATCTTTGCTCCAATGAGGGCGGTCGTGCTCTGGGATCACTTCCCATCCACCACGGTCCAGCACCAAGGTACCATTGTTGCCAATAAAGGCGATACCGTGGTTTCGTCCGTAATTGCCACCATCAATACCAGTGGCGTGTTCCCATAAGAGGGAAAAGTCACCAAAATCGTATACGGTCTGTAAGGTATCGGGTGTTTCTGCGGCATCATTGGGATAAGCAAATTTGCCCCCCATCGCCATTACGGATTTTGGTGTGGAGGCTTTCATGCCGTAAAGAGCATAATCGATCAAGTGAACGCCCCAATCCGTCATTAATCCACCAGCATAGTCCCAGAACCATCTAAAATTAAAATGGAACCTATTTTTATTGAATGTCCTTTTTTCCGCAGGGCCCAACCACATATCGTAATCCACTCCCTCCGGTACGGGACTATTTGGCACTACAGGTATGGATTGCATCCACCCTTGGTAGGCCCAAGTTTTTACCAAGCGAATCTGCCCCAATTTACCGGAATGTACGTAATTGATCGCATCTACAAAATGGGGCTCGCTACGCTGCCACTGGCCTATTTGCACCATTCTATCACTTGCATTTACTTTGGCAAGCATGGCATCGCTCTCTGCTACTGAGTTGGCAATGGGCTTTTCGCAATACACGTCTTTGCCTGCATCAATGGCATCTGTAAGTTGTAGACAATGCCAATGGTCCGGAGTTCCGATAATGGCAATGTGAATATCTTTGTCCTCTAGCAGTTTTCGGTAATCGGAATACCATTTTGGCTTTTTGATACCTCCTTTTTCCAGTTCTGCCGTTTTTTCGCGAAGTACATTTTCATCTACATCACAGAGGGCAACAATTTCCACTTCGCTGTTCTGGAGCATGGAACTTAAATCGGAAAAGCCCATACCCTTACAACCTATAAGACCAACCTGTACTTTATCGTTAGGACTTGTGTTTTTCCGAATTGATGCCAATAACTCGGTAGGAAATACCATTGATGCTCCCAAACCTGCCACATACATTCCACCACGTTTTACAAATTGTCTTCTTGTTCCCATATTCTGTAAAAATTTGGAAAAAGATACAAAAAAACGTCCCTTGAAGTTTAATTTTCAAGGGACGTTTTTGAATTTAATGTATGTACTTTCGTTTACTTCTTTTCGGCGGGAGCGTTCAATTTTTTACTCATTTCCATAGAAATGGCTGAGCGGTCGAACTTTAAACGGCCTGCCATGGTTTCGATGACACAGGAAAAATCATTGTCGTTCAATTCCACGATTTTGCCGTGCAGCCCACTTTTGGTAATGATTTTATCACCTTTTTTTAATTCTGAAGCGAATTTTTTCTCATCCTTCTGACGTTTCATCTGCGGGCGAATCATAAAAAAATACGCCACGGCAAAAATCAATATCAGCGGTAAAAACTGTCCTATATTTTCCATTTAGGTCTTTTAATTATTTAATAGGGCCTGCTGGTGTAGCTCCCGGTGCTTGAACAAATGCCTTGATTCTCAATATTTCTGAACCTTTAGCTGTATTTGCGTTTACGGTAATTGTTTTGGTGACCTGGTTTTGACCAGATCCGTTGAACTTAACCAACAACTCTCCTGTTTCTCCTGGTGCAATAGGGTCTTTTGGAGGGTTTGGCACGGTACAACCACAGCTACTTTTAGCATTTGTAATGATCAAAGGGGCGTTGCCGGTATTGGTAAATGCAAAAGTTGTTTCTTGTGGAGTTCCCCGTTGGATCGTACCGAAATCGTGTTCAGTTTTCTCAAAGGTCATTACGGGAACATTTTTTGCTGCTTCATCCCTGTCCACAGCACTCTCAACGTTGTCAGCAACTATTTTTTTTGATGCTTTGTCCTTGCATGATACGCCCATTATGGCGGCTACCATGATCAAACTTAAAATTGTTGTTATTCTTTTCATGATTAAAATTTGTTTTTCCAAAATTAAGGAATAATTGTTTATTGTAAGCCTCTACCTATTTTTTGAAGCCTACCATCTGATTTATACTCTTTTACCAACTTGTCCAAAACACCATTAATAAAAATGCTGCTCTTTGGTGTGGAGTATTCTTTGGCAATCTCCAAATACTCGTTCAAGGTTACTTTTTCTGGTATGGAATGGAAGTTGAGCAGCTCACAAATGGCCATTTTTAAAATAATGGAATCTATCTCTGCGATACGGTCGTTGTCCCAATTGGGTGTTTTACCTTCGATTTCCTTTTCCCATTTGGCATCGTTGAGCAATGTCTTGGTTAACAGTTCGTTGGCAAAATCCATGTCCTGTTGGTCTTTTAGTAAAGCTGGTAAAAAGAAACGGTCCCCGGAATCCGGTTTGGCCTTTTTTAAACGCTTTACCAAAAATGTGTTCACAATGGGGAAGTCATCCACCCAAGTTAACTTATCATCCTCAAAGTAATCGTAAATTTTTTCGTTGGGCGCTATAATTTCCTTGAACAGTTGAATAACAATATTGCGGTCGTCCGCATAGCTGTCTTCGCCATTGGACATATACTCCTTATAAATATCGCTGGTAATAATTTCTTTATGAATGATTTTTACATATTCATCATTCATGTACCAATTGTCCAATTTTCGCTTGGAAATCTCGTTTTTCAAGACCTCGTTGTTCACCAATTGCAGCAACAAACGATTTTTTATAAACTTTTCGGGGTTTGGGTAGTTGTCTTCTTCGGTGGCCACATATTTTTTGGAAGCGTGGCTCACATGTTTTTCCGCCAAACGATGGAGTTCGGCCAAAAGGCTTAAAATCAAAAGGTATAGAACGTACATGTTTTCTATACTAACTCTCAAAAACTTTTCTTGTTTTTGCAAGGATTCATCCTTGGATTGCACCAATGCATAGATGCACTGCATTACTTTTACTCTGATGTGCCTTCGGGTAAGCATGTTTAAAGAACTTTTAAAGTCATTGTTTGGCTTTCACTCCGCAAAAGTAATCTTATATTTGAATCTTACCTACCAAAGTTACTTTCTTATCAGTTTTATAACGTTTACTTTGTTTGGTATGGTATATATTTGCGGGATTGTCGCTGTACATTTACCCTAAAAATCACTTTTTTACCTTTTTATGAAGGAACTGAAACACCTAAATAAATATTTTAAAAAATATTGGCTCAAACTTTTTTTGGGGATTCTCATTACCATAATTGCCCGTGTTTTTTCCTTGGTAATGCCTTCGTATGTGAACAAATCCATACAGGCAGTCGAAGATTTTGCATCGGATGTGATCAGCCTTTCGGATGCCAAGGGATTATTGCTACAGTACATTCTCATTATCGTTGGAGCTGCTATTCTTTCAGGACTTTTTACTTTTTTGATGCGCCAGACCATCATCAACGTGTCGCGCTATATTGAATACGACCTAAAAAACGAGGTTTTTGACCATTATCAGTTACTTAGTCTCAATTTTTACAAAAAAAACAGGATTGGGGATTTAATGAACCGAATCAGTGAAGACATCAACCAAGTTCGTATGTATGGCGGCCCTGCCATTATGTACGGTATTCAAACCTTAACGCTTTTTGTGTGCTTGGTCCCCCTAATGTTTATAAAGGCCCCTACCCTGGCAGCCTATACCTTGCTTCCGTTACCTATTTTATCTGTTTTGATTTACCAGATCAGTAAAATTATCCACAAAAGAAGCACCAAGGTCCAAGAATATTTGTCCACCCTGTCCACTTTTACGCAAGAATCCTTTTCGGGGATTTCAGTAATAAAGGCATACAGCATTGAGCCCCGAATAAATACAGAGCTTCGTGGATTGGCGCAAGAGGGAAAAGATACCAGTATGGCCCTAGCCAAAGTGAACGCTTGGTTCTTTCCTTTAATGATTTTATTGATAGGTATCAGCAATGTGTTTGTGATATACATAGGTGGACGCCAATATATAAATGGGGAAATTGAGACCATTGGGATCATTGCCGAGTTTATTCTTTACGTAAATATGCTTACATGGCCCGTTGCCGTTGTGGGGTGGCTTACATCCATAGTACAAAGGGCAGAGGCTTCGCAAAAAAGAATAAACGAATTTTTAAAGGAAGAGCCTTCCATTAAAAACCAAGTAAAAAAACCGACCCCGATTATTGGTGGAATTGAGTTCAGAAATGTGACCTTTACCTACGAAGACACCAATATAACTTCCCTCAAAAATGTTTCATTTACTGTTGAAGCCGGTCAAACTGTGGCTATTTTAGGAAAAACAGGTGCAGGGAAATCAACGATATTGGATTTGGTGGCCCGCTTGTACGACACCTCTTCTGGAGAAGTATTGATTGATGGCATTCCTGTTCAACAACTAAACCTTGATAGCCTACGCAGCTCCATTGGCGCCGTACCCCAAGATGCTTTCTTGTTCTCGGATACCATTGAGAACAATATTCGTTTTGGAAATGAAAATGCTACGCACAACGATATTGTGGAAGTAGCCAAAAAAGCTGTGGTACACAAAAATATCCAAGGCTTTGCCAAAAAATACAATACGGTTCTGGGCGAAAGGGGCATCACATTGAGCGGTGGCCAAAAACAACGGGTTTCCATTGCCCGTGCCCTTTTAAAAGACCCCAAAATCTATCTTTTTGATGATTGCCTATCCGCTGTGGATACTGAGACCGAGGAAGAGATTCTCAATAATTTAAAAAGAGTATCGGAAAGTAAAACCACGCTTATTGTAAGTCACAGGGTATCATCTGCCAAGAATGCCGATAAAATCATAGTGTTGGACAACGGCAGCATCATTCAAGAGGGTACCCACGAGGAATTGAACAATACCGAAGGGTATTACAAAGACCTCTACATCAACCAACTCTCGGGTAAAGATTCATAAAAAAGTTGCTGAATTAGCTTTTTTTTTACATTTTTGATGACATAATTCAACATAGTACTAAATACACTATACCATATGGGCCAGAAAGATACAATGGATCAGGAAGAGATTTATTCGAAAGTCTTAAGAGCAGGAAGAAGAACCTATTTTTTTGACGTAAGAAGTACCAAGGCCGGAGATTACTACCTTACCATCACCGAAAGTAAAAAGTTTACCCACGACGATGGTTCTTTCCACTACAAAAAGCACAAGATTTATCTGTACAAAGAAGATTTTAGTGCTTTCCGTGAGATTATGGAAGAGATGATGGATTACATTATTGACGAAAAAGGTACCGAGGTTATCTCCGAACGCCATCAAAAAGATTTTAAAAAGGAAGAAAACAGTTTTAGTGAAAACGGGGCTGCATCGGGCAACTTTACCGATGTAAGTTTCGACGATATCTAAAAACATCTCCTTTAAAAAAAATTAAACGACCTGTATTTTTTGCAGGTCGTTTTTTTATTTTTACCATATACGACCTTGTGCAATTCTAAAATTTAAGAACAATGGCTAGGACTCCCAGTAACATGCTCCCTTTGGGCACCAAGGCTCCCAACTTTGAACTGTTGGACACCGTTTCCGATAAAAAACGCTCTTTGGACGAGCTGAAAGGAGAAAAAGGGACCTTGGTAATGTTTATTTGTAACCACTGCCCTTTTGTGGTTCATGTAAACCCGATGATCGTAAAGTTGGCTCAAGAATATCAGGAAAAAGGAATTGCCTTTGTGGCCATTTCCAGCAACGATGTGGAAAACTATCCACAAGATGCCCCGCATTTAATGACCGAGAAAGCCAAAAAGGAAGGCTATACGTTCCCCTATTTATATGACGAAGCACAAGAAACAGCAAAGGCATACGATGCGGCCTGTACTCCCGATTTCTATCTCTTTGATGCGAATTTGTCCTTGGTCTACCGCGGCCAATTGGACGACTCCAGACCGGGAAACGGAATTCCACTTACAGGAACGGACCTTAAAAATGCAATGGATGCCGTCCTGAATGGTAAAGCTGTAAATTCCGAGCAAAAGCCAAGTCTGGGCTGCAATATTAAATGGATCAACACCTAGCACTATAATAAAGAATGACTCTTACTGTTCAAAAAAACATGGTAAGCTTGGAACCCGTTATCCAAGATAACTTAAATGAATATTTGGCTGTTGGCGTAAAATCGTACTGCGAACATTACCTACATCTTTGGGAAAACGAAGATCCAACCCCCTATATTTCGTATGGACTGACCAAAGAAGTTGTTGAGCGTGACCTTCAGGACCCCAATGCGTTCAACTATCTAATTCAACAAAACAATAAAAACGTTGGTATCCTTAAATTGGTAAAAAACTGTGGCATCGATGAAATTGCAGATACAGATGCGCTTAAAGCAGAGAAAATTTATTTACTGAAAGAGCACTCAGGTAAAGGAATAGGCAAACAAGTGCTTCAATTTATTGAAGATACGGCGAGAGATTTGAACAAGAAAATCGTTTGGTTGGATGCCATGCAAAAAGGAAACCCGATTCATTTCTATCAAAAAAACGGATTTACCATCAAACGGGAGAGCGAGGTGGTTTTGCCCCGCGTTAAACCTACCGAGAAGGCCATGTGGATCTTAACCAAAAACCTTTAGGTTACCACCCTTCGCGCTTTACCAAGTTTTCAATATGGGCAAAATGATGATTGCTGTGCCAAGCGTAGCGAGCTATGTTTTCTTCCAAAGTGGTCTCTTGGTTTCCATCGGGGTGTATAAAGCTTCTTTTTAAATCTCCTTCGGAAAGCCCTTTCAGCAAATAAACCAACTTGGCGTGTATGGCACTCAAATGGTAAAGCGACATTAATATGGGCGCGGTACGGGTATCGAACAATTCGGCCCAAGCCTTTTCATCGTAGGCTTTAATTATAGGAGTATCTTCCGTAAGTGCCCATTTAAAGCGAATATAACTATTGTGATGGCTATCGGAAATATGATGGACCACTTGGCGAACAGTCCACCCCCCTGGTCGATAAGGGGTTTCGAGCTGTTCCTCGGACAATGGAGTAACCAAATCGCTCAAACGTTGGGGCAACTGTTCCAAAACAGAAATCCATTCCTCCAAATTATTTTTTGTGATGATATCAGGAACCTCAAATTTTCCAATAGGGTAACGTAGTTGTTCCAAAGTTTCTTTTTTATTCATTTTGATTGAAGTTAGCGAATTACATTGTTTTTTTCAGAGAAACGGTTTAGACTTTTTCGGATTGAAAGATAGCGCTAAGGATATTTGTCTCACGGAACCTAAATATTATGGCCCAAGTACAAAGTCAATATAGAAAGTAGCTATCAAAAAATTAATCGGGCAAATACCAATTAAAAATACCTCCTATTCTTCAATCGACCCAACTCATCCCCCAAACCCAAAACCAGGTTCAAAATCCAAGGAAATGGTTTCTCCCCCATTCGCAATGGATTTGTAAATGGCTTCCACGATTATCATATCGCGTTTGCCCATTTCACCAGGCGCTTTGTTGGGCTCGTCGAACAATACATGCCGTGCAAAATCGTCCATTTGCAATTTCTGCTGGCTCTCGTGCGGAAATTTAATGACATCGCCATTAGAGGTCACTCCGCTCAACGGACCATAATTGTTGGCCGGTTGTAGCCGAAACCAGCCCGAAGTCCCGGAAACATACATCGCATTCGCATTAAAATTGTGCGAAGTGGAAATGTTGCCCACTGCCCCACTCGGGAATTTAAATTGTGCCGTAATGGTCTCATCGGTTTCCTTAAAATATTCTGGTCGGGTGCTAAATTCCTGTGCAGCAACCGAAATAGGGTTCTCACCCGTACCATAAATAGCACTTTGCACGGCATACACGCCCATATTCATTAAAGCGCCCCCTCCCGAAAGTTTTTTGTCCAAACGCCATTGTTCTGGATTGCCCGTGGAGCGGTAGGCGGCATCTGCGGAAACAAACAAGACATCGCCAAAGGTTTTTTCCCTGACAAATTCCTTTACCTGCTGCGTATAGGGCTCGGAATGTAAGCGATAACCCATGCCCAGTTTTACGCCAGCTTCTTTACATACATTTATGATGGCATCACACTCTGCCACGCTAATGCCCATAGGTTTTTCACAGATAACATGCTTGCCTGCTTTAGCGGCACGAATACTAAATTCGGCATGCATACTGTTGGGAAGCACCACATATACCACATCAATTTCGGGGTTGTTGGCAATATCATCAAAATTTTGATAGTTGTAAATGTTCTTTTCAGGAATACCGTATTTATTCGCCCAAACCTTTTCCTTTTCGGGAGTTCCGGTAACAATTCCTGCCAAATAGCAATGTTGGGTATCCTGCAAAGCAGGCGCTAATTGATAGGTGCTGTAACTACCAAGTCCAACTAAGGCAATGCCCAGCTTCTTTTTATCCTGATTGGCTCCCATGGCACAGGCAAACGGCACCGATGATAACAAGGCGGCACCTCCTATGCCTTTTGCGGTCAGGGTATTAAAATTTCTTCGGGTGAGACTCTTCATGGAATATAGATTTAGTTAACGCTATTAAATTTACACATAATAGAACAATCGAATGCACCTTCATGCATTTTCAGAGCTTTTGTCTGTATAAGAATCTTCAAATTCCCTATTTTTATGAACTCGACTAATTCAACCCGTAAAAATGAAAAAACTCGTATTGTTAGGCATGGCGTTTTGCACATCATTTGCCTTTGCCCAAAGTAGAAAATTACCCGTTGACACCACAGTAACCACACAACATTCCGTAACCATCAACGGTTCCAACATTGACTATACCGCAACAACAGGAACCCAACCCGTTTGGGATGAATTGGGAGAACCGATTGCATCCTTGCATTACACTTACTACACTAAAAACGGTGTGAAGGATAGGTCTTCGCGACCCTTGTTGATTTCCTTTAACGGCGGACCGGGCTCCGGTTCCGTTTGGATGCACTTGGCCTACACAGGTCCGCGTATTCTTAAAATTGATGATGAAGGGTATCCCGTGCAACCCTATGGCGTTAAGGAAAACCCGTATTCTGTTTTGGACGTAACCGATATTGTTTACGTAAACCCTGTGAACACGGGCTATTCACGTACCATTCCCGAAACAGGAAAAGAAGTGGACCGTAAAAAATTCTTCGGAATCAATGCAGATACCAAATATTTGGCCGAATGGCTGAACACTTTTGTATCTAGAAACAACCGTTGGAACTCCCCTAAATATATTGTGGGTGAAAGTTACGGAGGTACCCGTGTTATGGGCCTTTCCTTGGCACTTCAAAACCAACAATGGATGTACTTGAACGGCGTAATTATGGTTTCCCCTGCCGATTACAAGGTATTCCGCGACAACGACCCTGTTTCCAGTGCATTGAACCTTCCTTATTTTGCTGCCGCAGCATGGCACCACAAAGCCCTGCCATCCGATTTGCAAAGCAAAGACCTGTTGGAAGTGTTGCCAGAGGTGGAAGAATTCACAATTAATGAATTATTGCCGGCTATCGCCAAAGGTGGTTTTATTCCTGAATCTGAGCGTAAAGCCATTGCCGATAAAATGGCGCTTTATTCCGGATTGGATGCAAAAGACATTATTGACCACAATTTGGATGTGCCTACGCAATTCTTTTGGAAAGCTTTGTTGCGAGATAAAAGCGGATACACGATCGGGCGTTTGGATAGCCGTTATTTGGGAATCGACAAAACATTGGCAGGAACCCGACCCGATTATTCACCCGAGTTGACCTCTTGGCTGCACAGTTTTACCCCTGCCATTAATTATTACTTGCAAGAAGAGCTTGATTTTAAAACTGACATTAAGTACAATATGTTTGGCCCTGTACATCCTTGGGACAATGATGATGATAACGTAAGGGACAATCTACGTCAAGCGATGGCACAAAATCCATACTTGAACGTTTTGGTTCAATCGGGTTATTATGATGGCGCCTGCACCTATTTTGCGGCCAAGTACACCATGTCGCAAGTAGACCCTAGCGGTAGAATGAAAGACCGATTTGAGTTTAAAGGATACCGTTCCGGTCACATGATGTATTTGAGAAAAGAAGATTTAAAATCGGCCAACGACGATATTAGAGCGTTCATTTTAAGAACCCAAGCCAAAGGAAAGAGCGCGAAATATTAATAGATTCAACAAATGATAATCCCATTATGTATTATGGATGAAATTCGTCAGTTCGAGTGATTTTTTGGTGGTTGAGCGAAGTCGAAACCAAAGAAAAATCGTATCGAGAACCAGAATTTCAAGCCTAAAACAACTCTCGATACAAAATTCCTCTGGAATTTTACTCGAATTGATGGTTTCTGGCTCAAGAAACCTTTAAAAGATATAATGGTATTGATAAATTTTAAAGCGGTATGATTCAAAAGTAATCGCATCGCTTTTTTTCTTAATTCATTTTGATTGAAATTCCCTATTTTTAGAAAAACCACATATAGTGAAAAAACAAACCATACTTTGGATGATGCTTTCTTTTTTAGGATTAATGAGCACTTCTAAAATCAATGCCCAAGATTGGCCCAATTTGGAAAAGTATAAAAATGCTAATACGGAATTAGCTGCATCAACCGAAGATGAAAATCGCGTAGTTTTCATGGGCAATTCCATTACCGAAATGTGGAAAGATGCCCATCTTGATTTTTTTAAGGACCACCCTTTTGTAAACCGAGGCATCGGCGGACAGACCACGCCACAGATGCTGCTTCGTTTCCGTCAAGATGTGATTGATCTAAATCCCAAAGTTGTCGTTATTTTGGCTGGAACCAACGATATTGCGGGCAATACAGGCCCCATGTCGCTGAAACAAATACACGACAATATCCTTTCCATGGTGGAACTGGCAAAAGCAAATGGCATTAAACCAATAGTTTGTTCCGTACTGCCTGCTTACGATTACCCATGGCGTCCAGGTTTGGAGCCGAACATTAAAATACCAAAGCTCAACAACATGCTCAAGGCTATGACGGAAGCCCAAGGAGTACTGTATTTGGATTATTTTTCCGAAATGGCCGATGATAGAAATGGACTACCATCCGACTTGACCACAGACGAAGTACACGTGACCAAAGCAGGTTACGACATCATGGAAAAAATGGTGAAGGAAGCCATTGATACGGTTCTTAAAAGCGAATAAAATGAACGATGCTGATTTTATTAAGGCTTTTGAAAACGGACAATTCCCGCCGGAACAATTCAACCATAAAGCCCATATAAAACTAGCTTGGATTTATCTTAACTTGTTTGATGAGGAAACTGCCATCGTAAAAACTTGTAAAGCCATCAAGAATTTTGATCGATTACATGGAGATGGCACTAAATATCACACAACCTTGACCGTGGCCGCTGTAAAAGTGGTGCGACATTTTAAGCAAAAATCGAGCGCAACCAATTTTGAAGAATTTATCGTTGAATTTCCGAGATTGATTACCTCGTTCAAAGAATTATTGTTCCAACATTATGGTAAAGATGTTATTGCAGACCCAAAGGCAAAAACCACCTATTTGGAACCCGACCTACTTCCGTTTAACTAAAATTACTTGCCTTGAATTAGTTACCTTGCAGCATGCAAAACGGTAAAGTTAGCATCATCATTCCTTTTAAAAACACCGCAAATTTTTTGCCCGAATGTTTGGATTCCATTGTGAATCAAACGTATGCCAATTGGGAGGTTTTGGCCGTTAACGATCATTCTACCGATGAGAGTTTTGAGCTTCTCTCCGACTACTCCAAAAAAGATGGGTGCATAAAAGTCTTCCAAAACAAAGGCACGGGGATTATTCCAGCGCTCCAAACGGCATACGCCCGAAGTAACGGAAGCTTTGTGACCCGTATGGATTCCGATGACATCATGAAACCTAACAGATTGGAGGTAATGGTGAATGCTTTAAAAGAAAATGGAACTGGTCATGTTGCTGTTGGACAGGTAAAATATTTTTCTGACCGGGGCATCAGCAATGGTTACGAACGCTATGAGAAATGGTTGAACCAACTCACATCAACTGGCAATAATTATGATGAAATTTATAAAGAATGCGTAATTCCCTCCCCTTGCTGGATGGTTCACCGAGAAGATTTTGATAAGTGCAATGGTTTTCGACCCAACCGCTACCCGGAAGATTACGATTTATCCTTTCGATTTTATGAACATGGATTTAAAATTATTCCATGCGCCCAAGTACTGCACCTTTGGCGTGATTACGCTACCCGCACTTCCCGCACCCATGAGCATTACGCACAAAACTATTTTTTGGACATCAAACTCCATTATTTTTTAAGGTTGAATTACGATGTAACCCGTCCGTTGGTAGTTTGGGGAGCTGGATTTAAAGGGAAGAAAATTACAAAAGGGTTAAAAAAGCGAGGTCTTGATTTTGTTTGGCTGTGCGACAATCCAAAAAAAATCGGTAAACAAATATATGGTAAAGAACTCGTCCACTTTGAGGCATTACAAGAACTGGACAATCCACAAAGTATTATCACCGTTGCCAATGAGGAAGCCCAAAAAGAAATCAGGGGCTACTTTTCAGAATTGGGCAGATCATCTATGCAGGATTACTTCTTTTTTTGCTGATTCAACCTTGTTTCGAATTAGATTCCTCACATTCGCCCAAAATGATAAGTACAAGTATCTTTTGTCATTCCGTGCTTGACACGGAATCCATAAACCGCGGAACCCCTGAAACTTGCTTGTACTGGCAGGTGGACGAGTACTCAAGGTGCCGGTTTGAAAAGTCATTTAACAATTGCTTCGAGCTATTCGTGAAATCCATCTCAAAAAAGATGCTTTGCCTCGCCTACAATCATAATGGGTTCATTAATAATTGTTCGTTGGTTATTGTTGAATGTTCATTGACAATTGATAAATGAAGTTTGAAATCAGAATGTTTTAATGCCTATCTTTGATCAAGCAATGTTGGGAATGCAGTTTAAACATCCAGAAATTCTTTGGGCACTTTTTCTTCTAGTCATACCCATTTTAATTCATTTATTTCAGTTACGGCGCTTTACCAAAACCCCGTTCACCAATGTGGCCATGCTACAAAAAGTGGTTTCGGAGTCCAGAAAAAGCAATACGCTTAAAAAATGGCTGCTGCTGTTTACCCGTCTCTTATTGTTGGCTGCCATTATAATTGCCTTTGCGCAACCGTTTACCTCGGCCACAACAGCGCTTCAAGAAAAGGAAACCGTTGTTTATCTGGACGATTCTTTCAGCATGCAAGCCAAGAACAATGGCATTTCACTTTTGGAAAAAGCTGTCCAAGATTTAATCAAAAACATTGACGGAGATACGGAGTTCAGTCTGTTCACAAACGAAAAAGCATTCAATAATGTTCGCATAACTGACATTCAGAATTCGTTGCTATCGCTCCCCTACTCGTACAAACAACTCAACCTGAACGAAATTGGCCTAAAGGCCAACAGTCTGTTCTCCCAAAACAGTAGTAGTATAAAAAACTTGATCGTAATTTCTGATTTTCAAGAAAGGGTATCCGATGGAAATACCGATTTGGATACAAATTTGGTGGCTCATTTTGTTCCGATGCAGCCGCAAGAGATTCAAAATAATGTATCGATTGATTCCGTTTTTGTGGATGATGGCTTGAACGAACAGGCCAAATTAAAAGTGTTTCTTTCTGGAGGAAACGAGAATAATGCCTTGCCCATTTCTCTTTATAATGATGAGGAATTGATTGCCAAAACTGCTGCAAAATTTAAATCAAATGGAGATGCTGAAGTCGAATTTACCATTCCGGCCAGTGAAGAGTTAAACGGACGTTTGAGTATCATCGATAATGCATTGGGGTACGATAATCGGTTTTACTTCAACATCAATTCCAAAGAAAAAATTAAAGTTTTGGCCATTAGTGAATCGGATAGCGATTATTTAAAGCGATTGTTCCGAGGCGACGAGTTCGATTTTCAAAAATATGCCTTGAATCAACTGGATTACAGTAATTTGGATAATCAAAATGTAGTGGTTCTGGATAATTTAGCCACAATTCCAAGCGGCCTTCAAAATATCTTGCGCACTTTTAAAAATGATGGTGGCACCTTGATTATAGTTCCTGCGATCAACAGTAATTTATCCTCTTACAATACGTTTTTGTCCAGTTTATCCACAACACAATTTTCGGAGAAAATCACATCCGATGCCAAGTTGACCACCATCACTTTTGATCACCCGCTGTACCGAAACGTTTTTGAACAGGAAGTGACCAATTTTCAATATCCATCCGTAAAAGAGCATTTCAGCATACAGACCACTTTGCCCAAAGCTTTGTCCTTGGAAGGCGGCGATTCGTTTTTGTCCGGGGATGATGGACTGTATGTTTTTACAGTTCCCTTGGCATTGGATAACTCCAATTTTATCAACTCCCCGTTGATTGTGCCCACCTTTTATAATATGGCACAATCGAGTTTGCAAACACCAAAGCCCTATCAAACCCTTGGTGAATCAACTACGGTGGATATTTCTGCTCAAATAGGTAACGACGATATTTTAGAGGTCTCCAAAGCAGGTTACGGGTTTATTCCACTGCAACAAACTTTTCCAAATCGGGTGCGGCTCACTTTTGACCAAAATCCGACCGAAGATGGGATTTTTTTCATTTTACAAAACGAGCAAAGGCTACAAAATATAAGTTTTAATTACCCCAGAGCGGAAAGTCAACTCAAATATATGGATATCGGAGCATTGGAAAATGCAAACACTATGGATTCCGTTCCCGAACTATTTGAATACTTGGAAGCGGAGAACAACATTACCGCATATTGGAAATGGTTTGTTATTTTAGCGTTGCTTCTGGCGCTTATTGAGGTACTCATTCAAAAATTTGTTACATGAACATTCTGCTGAAGTCTGCAAAAATCGTATGCCCAGAGAACAAGGAGCTTCACCTGAAGAAAAGGGATATCCTTATTAAAAAAGGAATTATTGAGAAGATCGGTGCGGCTGTGGAAGCTCCTGCCAATACCAAGGTGGTAGAAAAAGATAATCTGCATGTATCCCTCGGTTGGTTCGATAGCAGCGTGAGTTTTGGCGAGCCAGGATTTGAGGAACGGGAAACCATTGCAAATGGATTGTTTACGGCCGGTAAAAGTGGGTTCACCGATATTGTGCTGAACCCAAACACGAATCCCGTGCCCGATACCAGTTCTGATGTGGTATTTTTAAAAGAGCGCGGAATTGGAAAGGCTACAAAAATTTATCCTTTGGGTACCTTGACCAAGAATTCCGACGGTGTTGATCTTGCGGAGCTTTATGACATGAAGAATGCGGGAGCCGTGGCCTTTTACGATTTCAAAAAACAGGTTTCCAATCCCAACCTATTAAAAATTGCATTGTTGTATGCCCAAAATTTTGATGGATTGGTGTATTCCTTTCCTCAGGATGGCGACATAAAAGGGAAAGGTGTGGCGCACGAAGGTGAAGTCTCAACAAAATTAGGACTCAAGGGAATCCCTGCACTTTCGGAAGAGCTACAAATTGCCAGAGACCTTTTTATATTGGAGTATACGGGTGGTAAACTGCATATTCCGACCATATCTTCAGGGGGTTCGGTAAAACTTATCGCAGAGGCCAAGAAAAAAGGGTTGGATGTAACGTGCAGCGTGGCCATTCACAATCTATTCTTTTCGGATGAGACCCTAACGAGTTTTGATACCCATTTTAAGGTGTCGCCGCCCCTTCGGACAAAATCGGATTGTAAGACATTGATCAAAGGAGTGAAAAACGGAACCATAGATTTTGTGACCACAGACCATATTCCGATGGATATTGAGCACAAACGTGTGGAATTTGATAATGCAAAAAGCGGAAGTCTTGGGCTAGAGTCCGCTTTTGGAAGTTTGAACACCATTTTTGAGTTGGAAGAAACCATTGTTTTTTTAACCAAAGGACGTTCTCGGTTCCAAATAGTGCCTCCTGCCCTAAAAGAAGGCTCCAAAGCATGTTTAACCCTGTTCAATCCTGATGGGGAGTACACTTTTGAGGCAAAGAACATTCTTTCAACCTCAAAGAATAGCATGTTCGTAGGTTCCACATTAAAGGGCAAAGTTTACGGAGTCATCAATAACGGTCAAAGTACACTATAATGAGTAATTCCACCCCAGGAAAAACCACGGCAGTCGTAGCATATATTACCATTGTGGGCTGTTTGATTGCCATCACCATGAACATTGAACCCAAAAATGCCTTTGCCCGTTTTCATATACGGCAGGCCTTTGGAATCCATATCCTTTTCCATGCCTTGGCAATATTGCTAACGTATACAGGGTTGGTTTATCTATCTATTCCCATCTATATTTTTTATATTGTAATCTGGGTGTTTGGCTTTTTGCAAGCCCTTAACGAAAAAACAAAACCATTACCAGTATTGGGAAAATACTTTCAAAAATGGTTCACATTCATATCATAAACTATAATAATGTCCTTAAAACCCCTATCGCTAACATATTTATTACGACCATCCTCTAAAGTTTCCGGCAAAATACCTGCGCTTTTTATGTTACATGGTTATGGTAGCAATGAAGAGGACCTTTTTTCCTTTGCATCGGAATTACCCGGAGAGCTGATGGTATTTTCCTTAAAAGCACCTTATAATCTTGAGCCATTTGGCCATGCTTGGTATGCCATTAATTTTGATGCAGAACAAGGCAAATGGAGCGATGATGAACAAGCTAAAGAATCTAGGGAAAAAATTGTTGCTTTTATGGACGAAGCCATTGAGGCATACGATTTGGACAAAGATAATATCACACTATTAGGATTTAGCCAAGGAACCATTTTAAGTTATGCAGTTGCCCTATCGTATCCGGAAAAAGTGAAGAACGTGATTGCACTGAGCGGATACATCAACGAAAATATTTTGGTGGACGGCTATGCTGAAAAAGACCATAGTAAACTAAATTTTTACGCATCGCATGGGCAGGTGGACCAAGTGATTCCTTTGGAATGGGCCCAAAATTCACCAGAATTCCTAGAAAAATTGGGTATTCCGACTACTTATCAGGAGTTTCCTGTGGGACATGGTGTTTCCCAACAGAACTTCTTTTCCTTTAAAAAGTGGTTAGAGGGACATGTTTGATGCTCGGTGTTAGAAGTTGGAAGCACGATGCACGAAGTCTTGTCTCTTGTGTCTTGGTTCTCTTTTCTTTGCTCTTGAACTTGAAGTAAGCAGTGGCAGTTTGCGGTAGGCACTAACCCAATAACTTCGTAACTTTGAACTCCTAACTCTGAACTCCGAAGCCAATAAGCACATCCGTCTATTTTCTATGTTCTCTCCCTTTTGGCACTGATTAATTACTGCGGAGCATAAAGCAAATGTTCGGCCAAGGTAAAGTCCACGCTCAAATCATCTTTTAGTTCATATTTTATAATAAGGTCTCCCCAATATTTTCCATCGGAAAAATCGGCCAAAATCCATTTATGGTTCAACACCTTGATTTTATTGATTTTAAAATCGCTTTCCATTCCTTCGTAGGGAATTAAAGGATTATCCCCTTTTTGTTCGTTGGTTTCCAATAACTTATCCTGAATATAGCGTGATGGGTCTTCTATATCCAAATGATCATAATAGGCAAGGGCATCATCATTGTTTTCCAAAGTAAAGTACTGCATGTCGAGAACCTTAAGGTGCATGGTTTGCAGGGAATCCTTAAGTTCTTCCACCTCAGTCTGTAGTTGTTCAACATCGGAGGTCAATGCTTTTTGCATATTATTTCCTGTTACATATTGAAACAGGGCCAATAATGCGGCAAAAACAAATAGGTATAGAAAAATTCTACTCTTCATGGATTTTGAAAATTTTATGGATCCTTGATTATGGTTAATGTCACATCGTGTATGGTCGAGATGTTCTTGTCTATCTTTCGACTGCGCTCAAGATAACAATCCAACACTTTGAAACATGTTATCATAACGTATTAAGGGCGTCTATATTTTTATTTTAAGGTTATCGTAGGCCAAATGTATGTTTTTGGGGAGACTTTTTTCAACTTCATCATGGAACCCCAATAAATGACTGATATGGGTAAAATAGGTTCGCTCCGCTCCCACTTCCTCGGCAAACTCCAATGCTTCCTCCAAATTAAAATGGGAATGGTGCGGATCTATCCTTAGCGCATTTATCACCAACACTTCGGCTCCTTTTATTTTTTTGATTTCCTCCTCCTCCACCCTTTTTACATCGGTCATGTATACAAATTCGCCAAAACGATAGCCAAAAACTTTTAATCTGTTGTGGTAAGCTTCAATGGGAATAACTTCCAAGCCGCCCAAAGGAATTTTTTTATCCTTGAAAACTTCATAAACCTGTACGGCTGGTGCACCCGGATATCTATCTTCATCCGCAAAAATGTAATCGAATCGTTTCTTGAGGGAATCAAGCACTCTGGGGTGTGCATAAACAGGAATGTCTCCTTGCCTAAAGAAAAAGGGGCGAATATCATCTATGCCTGCTGTATGGTCGGCATGTTCGTGGGTAAACAAAATTCCATCCAACTTATCTATTGGGTTGGCGAGCATTTGTTGCCTAAAGTCGGGGCCGCAATCAATCACGTAGTTATAATCTTTCCAAGAAATGAGTACGGATACACGCAGTCTTTTGTCTTTTGGATCATTGCTCAGGCAAACGGGGTGTTTGCTTCCGATTATGGGGATTCCCTGTGAAGTTCCCGTACCCAAAAAAGTAATGGTCATCTTATCATCCATTAAATCCAAAATTATAACTTATTTATTTAATAGATTGATTGAAGAGTGTAACTTTGTTTTACTTTAAAAATTCGGATATGCCTAGCGTACCAAGCAGAGAAAATGCTTTTGAAAATATTCCTTCCATAAAGGCCAAGACCCTTAGGATCAACTTGAACCGTGATATTTATGGAACATTTGCTGAAATTGGCGCCGGACAGGAAACTGCCAGACATTTTTTTAGGGCAGGAGGAGCTTCTGGAACCATAGCAAAGGCGATGAGCGCTTACGACAAATCTTTTAGTGATGCCATTTATGGCATTGAGGAAGATGGTCGCTATGTTACCCAATCCCGGTTAAAAAAGATGTTGGATCACGAAATGAGATTGGTCGAGGAACGGATCAGTAGGGACAGTAATCCGGATTATTTGTTCTTTAGTTACGCCAATACTGTGGCTACCATCGATTTTTCCAAACGTTACAAAGGGCATGGATGGGTTGGACTTCGTTTTCAGTTGGACCCTGACCAAAAGGAATATGACGAAATCGTACTTCATATTCGTTTTAAACAAAATGAGGCAAGACTACAGCAAGAAACCTTGGGCATTTTAGGTGTAAACTTGATTTATGGAGCGTTTTTCAAGTTCCATAAGCCCAAAAAACTTTTAAAATACCTATACGATCATATCGACCATGATACTTTGGAAATTGATATGATCAACTTCACAGGACCCAACTTTGCGGATGTTGATAATAGGTTGATGAGCCTTCAGCTTATTAAAAATGACATGACCGACGCGGTTATGTTTGGTCCCGATGGAAACAACTTGCTGCCTGCAGCCGTGTTGTACAAGAAAAATATCTTGGCATTACGGGGTAGTTTTAGGCCTGTTACCAAGGTGAATATGGACATGTTCCAAAAGTCATACGATATTTTTATTCGGGAACAGACCGTGGATATGGAAAATGCCATTGTTGTTTTTGAAATAACCTTATCCAACCTAAAGGCATCTGGAGAAATCGACGAGCAGGATTTTATGGACAGGGCGGAGCTATTGTGTTCACTCGGACATACAGTATTGATTTCCAAATTCCAAGAGTACTATAAATTGGTAGAGTATTTTAACAATTATACCAAAGCCAAGATTGGATTGACCATGGGCGTGAACAATTTAGTGGATGTATTTGATGAAAAATACTACCGTCACTTAAGTGGTGGCATTTTGGAAGCTTTCGGAAAATTGTTCTTTAAGGATCTTAAGGTGTACCTGTATCCGATGAAAGATCCAGAAACGGGTCAAGTACTCACCAGCAACAATGTCAAAGTCCATCCTCGTATGAAGGAATTGTACAAATTCTTTAAGTACAATGGAAAAGTGATGGATATTATTGATTATGACCCGGATGTACTTCATATCTTTTCAAGAAATGTGCTCAAAAAGATTATTAACAATGATGATGGATGGGAAAAAGAGCTGCCAGAAGGTATTGCTGAAATAATAAAAGAGAAAAACCTGTTTACCAGAAAGGTTCTTGAAGAGAAGGAAAAATAAAATAAAAAGGCGCTTATTCAGCGCCTTTTTATTTTAAAATGTCAGTTCGCGCGCAGTCAAGAACTTTTAATGCCTATTGTTCCATAGCATCTCGATTGCCCGTCCGTCCGGCAGGCGGGCGCTCGATGAGACAAATACGTTTTACGCATCAAGTAATTGCGCAGCGTGATCTTTCGTTTTCACTTTGTCGATAACATTTTCCACTACACCATCTCCATTGATCACGAAAGTAGTTCTGTGAATACCATCATACTCCCTGCCCATAAACTTTTTAGGCCCCCAAACACCAAAGGTATTGATCACGGTATGGTCTTCATCGGCCAATAAAGGAAAAGGGAACTCATATTTGGTCTTAAAGTTTGACTGTTTCTTTTCCGAATCGGCACTTACGCCCAAAATTTCGAAGCCTTGATTTTGCAATTCTTTATAGTTATCCCTTAAATTACAGGCTTCTGCCGTGCAACCAGGTGTGTTTGCTTTGGGATAGAAAAAAACGACAAGTTTTTTGCCCTTATAATCACTCAAATTAATTGTATTGCCGTCTTGGTCTTTTGCTGAAAAATCAGGTACTTTATCTCCTACTTTTAACATATTCATTTGCGTTGCTCTTGAATTAATTGTTTAATATTTATATTAACAAAGTTAAACAAATATGACCAAACAAGAAAAGGTTGCGTTCACAATCAATACCTTGGATAAACTATATCCTACTATTCCTATTCCGTTAGACCATAAAGATCCCTATACTTTATTAATAGCTGTGCTGTTATCGGCCCAAAGTACGGATGTTCGGGTCAATCAAATCACCCCTCTTTTATTTGAAAAGGCGGATAACCCTTATGATATGGTAAAACTTTCTGTGAATGAGATTAAGGAAATCATAAAACCTGTAGGACTATCCCCCATGAAATCAAAGGGAATATATGGGCTGTCCCAAATTTTGATTGAAAAATACAATGGTAAAGTCCCTCGCGATATTGCGCTGTTGGAAGAATTGCCAAGCGTGGGACACAAAACAGCCAGTGTTGTGGTTTCCCAGGCCTTTGGAATTCCTGCTTTTCCGGTAGATACCCACATTCACAGGCTCATGTACCGTTGGGGGTTCAGTAATGGGAAAAATGTGGTGCAAACCGAGCGTGATGCCAAACGCTTATTTCCAGAGGAGATTTGGAACCGTTTACATCTTCAGATTATTTGGTACGGTAGGGAATATTCACCGGCCAGGGGCTGGGATTTGGAAAAAGACATTATTACCAAGACGATTGGAAGAAAAACCGTGATCAACGAGTATTATAAAAACAAAAAGAGCCGCTAGTTGCGGCTCTTTTCGTCAGTTTGATCCTTAAATTAATTCAATGTTACTTCAAACTGGTGTTTTTTGTAGTCAACTACATGAATCGATTTTGAAAAGCTAAGCAAAAAATCCACTGTTTTCTGACTAGCTTTTACCGTTTTTACGGATTTTTGTTCTTCAGAGTAAATGTTTTCCATATTCTAGCGTAAGTAATTGTTTCCATTATATAACGGCGCTAGTTTGGAAATATTGCAGACTTCGACGTATTGCTCGATTAATTCGTTAAAACGATGTTTTTACGCTCTACAATTTTTCTTAGATTAATGAGTGCATAACGCATCCTTCCCAAAGCTGTATTAATACTAACATTGGTGTTTTCGGATATTTCCTTAAAGCTCATATCCTTGTAAATACGCATGATGAGCACCTCTCTTTGATCATCTGGCAATTCATCGATCAAAAGTGTTAAATCACTTTCTATTTGATCTTTGATGATTTGCTTTTCGGCATTCAACTTCTCATCGTGGATAACGGAAAAAATGTTGAAATCATCACTGCCTTCGAACTTGGGCATTCTTTTGTTTTTACGGAAATGATCTATCACCAAGTTGTGCGCAATTCGCATTACCCAAGGCAAGAATTTGCCCTCTTCGCTATATCTTCCTTTTTTCAAGGTTTTGATCACTTTTATAAAAGTGTCCTGAAAAATGTCCTCTGCAACATCTCTGTCCAAAACTTTGCTATAAATAAAGCTGGTAATTCTTTGGTTATGCCTGTTAATCAGGATTTCAAGAGCCTTTTCGTCTCCGTCAATGTAGTTCTTTACTAAAATCGAATCTTTAATCTGTAGTTGTTCCATACAAATTACTTTTTTTGGGTTAAAACACAGTCCTCCCTTTTCTAAGAAAGACTTTAGTTATTCAGTTTTTAATCTTTAAAAAAGTAATTATTCTGTATAGGCCTATCAGGATTTTAATTACACTTCAAATATAGATAAATAGGCAGGCGACCTAAAATCTATGTTGTGAGTTGCCGATTTTTATATGTTAACTGATGCAATATACGTATTAAGTGTAGTGTATCGTATCTTTGAGACCCTAATTTTAACAAATGTCAATCAATATAAACGTAGATCCCAAGCAGCATATTATCATTAAAGGTGCCAAACTGCACAACCTTAAAAATATTGATGTGGTTATTCCAAGAAATAAGTTGGTGGTAATCACAGGATTATCGGGCTCTGGTAAGTCGAGCCTGGCTTTTGATACGCTCTATGCCGAAGGCCAGCGTAGATATGTGGAAAGCCTATCGTCCTACGCGCGACAGTTTTTAGGGAAATTGGACAAGCCCAAAGTGGACTATATTAAAGGTATAGCCCCCGCCATTGCCATAGAACAAAAAGTGAATTCTACGAATCCACGTTCAACTGTGGGAACCACTACCGAAATATATGACTATCTAAAGTTGTTGTATGCCCGTATCGGTAAAACCCTATCCCCTATTTCTGGGAAAGAAGTAAAGAAACATACCGTTACGGATGTTATTAACCATATTAAACGATTAAACGAAAGGGACAAACTGTTATTGTTGGCGCCCATTAAAATTAAAGAAGAGCGAGAGCCTTTAAAATCGTTGGAGCTTTTTTCCAAGCAGGGTTATGCCCGTATTAAGTATAAGGGCGAGGTCATCCGAATAGATCAAGCTCCAGAAAATATCGGGAGGGAGTTTGATTTAGTGGTGGATAGAATCATTGTTAAGGATGATGAGGATTTTTATAACCGCTTGGGAAATGCAGTGGACAATGCCTTTTTTGAAGGAAAAGGGCAATGCGCCATCGAAAACCTTCAAACTGGAGAAGTAAAAACGTTTAGCAACCAGTTTGAGTTGGATGGCATGAAATTTTTAGAGCCTAACGTTCACCTGTTCAGCTTTAACAATCCGTATGGTGCCTGTTCCAAGTGTGAAGGATATGGAGACGTAATCGGTATTGATGAAGACTTGGTGATACCCAACACGGCACTTTCCGTTTATGAGAATGCCATTTTTCCATGGCGTGGCGAAAGTATGGGGTGGTACCGCGATCAATTGGTGAATGCTGCGTATAAATTTGATTTTCCAATCCATAAACCTTGGTTCGAACTCTCCGAAGAACAAAAACAACTGGTTTGGGACGGCAACGAACACTTTATTGGCATCAATAAGTTTTTTGAACAGCTAGAAGAGAAAAGTTATAAGATTCAGAATAGGGTGATGCTTTCGCGTTATCGTGGAAAAACCAAATGTTCCGTATGTAAAGGAAAGCGACTTCGCAAAGAAGCCGATTATGTAAAAGTGGGAGGCAAATCCATTTCGGACTTAATCGAATTGCCCATCAATAAACTGGTACCATTTTTTGATGAGCTTCAACTTTCGGAACACGATACGGCCATTTCCAATAGATTACTGAAGGAAATCACTACACGTTTGGACTTTTTGGATAAAGTAGGGTTGAGTTACCTCACGCTGAATCGAAAATCGAACACGCTTTCCGGTGGTGAAAGCCAGCGCATTAATTTGGCAACCTCGCTGGGAAGCAGTCTGGTGGGTTCCATGTATATTTTGGACGAACCCAGTATCGGGCTTCACCCAAGAGATACAGAAAATTTAATAGAGGTACTCAAATCACTCAGGGATTTGGGCAATACCGTCATAGTGGTAGAACACGACGAAGACATTATGCAGGCCGCAGATGAGATTATTGATATAGGCCCCGAAGCGGGAACCCTTGGCGGAAAAGTGGTGGCCACAGGAAATTGGGAAACTATTCTTAAATCGGATTCGTTGACGGCATCCTACCTTAATGGAACCATGGAAATACCAGTTCCCAAGGAGCGTAGGAATTCAAAACACTACATTAAAATAAAAGGGGCAAGGGAAAACAACCTGAAAAATATAGATGTCACTTTCCCATTGAATATGCTCACCGTGGTCACTGGCGTATCCGGAAGTGGAAAAAGTACCCTCGTCAGGAAAATATTGTATCCCACCATATTAAAAGAAACCGGAGGATATGGAGAAAAAGCAGGTCAGTTTTCGGCAATGGAGGGGAAATATTCCCATATAAAGCATGTAGAGTTCGTAGATCAGAACCCTATTGGTCGTTCTTCGCGCTCCAATCCCGTAACATATATAAAGGCTTACGATGACATTCGAAGTCTGTTTGCTTCACAAAAACTGAGCAAGTTAAGGGGATACCAGGCCAAGCATTTCTCATTTAATGTTGATGGTGGTCGGTGTGAAAAATGTAAGGGCGAAGGTGAAATTACTGTAGAGATGCAGTTTATGGCAGATGTGCATTTGGAATGTGATGCATGTGCAGGTAAACGCTTCAAAAAAGATATTCTGGAAGTCCAATTTGAAGGAAAAAATATTGATGACATCCTCAACATGACCATTGACGATGCCATTACACATTTTTCAACCCACAAACAAGACAAGATAGTAACCAAACTGAAGCCCTTGCAAGATGTAGGCTTGGGATATGTGGCTTTGGGGCAGTCCTCCTCTACCCTTTCCGGCGGTGAAGCGCAGCGTATAAAACTGGCCTCATTTTTGGTAAAAGGGCATACTAAGGAAAAAGCCTTGTTCATTTTTGATGAACCTACCACAGGTCTTCATTTCCACGACATTAAAAAATTGCTTAAATCCTTTGATGAACTTATTGACAAAGGACATTCCGTAATTGTAATTGAGCATAATATGGAGCTCGTAAAATGTGCGGATTACATCATCGACCTTGGTCTCGAAGGTGGCGAAAAAGGTGGTAATTTAGTGGTGGAAGGCACCCCCGAAGAAATTATCAACAATAAGGAATCTTACACAGCAACGTATTTGAGGGAAAAATTATAAGAAGTCGGATGTCGGAAGCCCGATGCACGGAGTCAGAAGTACGCAGCACACAGTTTGTAGTAACTCAATAACCGAACAACTTAGTCCGAAGTGTCACGTTGAGCGCAGTCGAAACGTCCGAGGTCGGAAATATGCAGTTTGCAGTAACTCAAAAACTGAATATCATACATAACGCCCCCTAACTCTGAACTTGAGTCTTGGTTCTTGGCTCTTTTCTCTTTGTTATTGAACTTGACACTTAAGTTTGTGCTTGATGTCCAAAGCTAGAAGTTAATAAACATATCTGTTGTTGCAAATTCGTGAAATTCTTGTCCACTCCAGAAAAAACACCCCTAAAGTCCCCTCAAGGGGACAATTGTTCTTGAACTTGACACTTGAACTTGCGCTTTTTGACGGACTACTATCCACTACTTACTACATACAGATTTGGAATTTCATGTTCAATATTTATCATTTATGAGTACAAAAACATATATTTTATACTGATTATCAGTTGTTTACAATTTTTGGCACGCAGATTGCGTACTTTAGGGTGGATGTAAATAGTTGCATCTAGAACGTAAAACCTTGTAGTATGAAAAAGTTAGTACTCATTATAGCAGCGGTTGTTTTTGGAATACCAAGTATCCAAGCAGAAACAACCAATACAGTGGCTACTGCCACCAATTATCGATATGGAAATTCTTTCATCTTTGTGGAAGATGGAGTAACCTTCTCGGTTTATCCAGATGGTGAGTTCGATTTCTACATAGACAACAGGGTAAATGTAGGTGTTGGAGCCAGAATCGGAAACGTTGGTATCACCTTTAACTCAGGATATAATTACAACCCTTATGTACAATATGATGATTATGGTGCCGTGATCCAAGTTGAGAACACCCCTATTTTTTATGATTATTACGGACGTGTTTCACAAATAGGAAATGTGGAAATCTGGTACAACAATGGTAGGGTTCGTAGAATTGGTGGATTGCACGTTTACTATAATGGAGGGGTTTTCAGTCACTATACAGGTTACATCAATATTTATAACAGAAGGTATGTGTACAGACCTTTCCATAGATATTTTGCAAGACCTTCCATTGGATTCTGTAATGTATATGCAAGACCATACAGAAGGTATTACAGACCTGTCAGATATACGTACTATGCGCCTTACCGACATAACACAAGACGTGCGTATGTCAAAGTAGGTAAAGTGTATAGAAACAACAATAAGTATAGAAGAGACAACATCTATAGAAATGATAGGAGAGTTTCTGTTCACGGCAACAATAATAGAAGAGCAGTAGATTATGGCAGGAGCAATGTGAGAGTAGCTCAAAATTCTGCTAGAAGAGGACATACTGCCGTTAACCGTTCCAGTAATAATGGAAAAAGACAGAAAGTTGTTTCCAGGGATTCCAGAAGCAATAATTATAGAAAATCAAATAATGTAACAAGATCTGGAAGAACAACGGCTTCCAATAATAAAGTAACGCGCACGCCCAATAAAAGAAGTGTGAGTTCCAGAAAAGTGGCCCCTAGTACAAAAGGCAGAACTGTTAAGCGTTCTACCCAGAGTACCTATAGAAAACCCAAGACCACATCGAGAACACGAAGTAGGTCTACGGTGAGCAGGGGAAACTCTTCAAGGAAAGCCGTTTCCAGAAGCACTAGACCGAGTATCAGGAAAAGTTCTGTGAGTAGAAAAACAACTTCTAGGCCAAGTGTGAGCAGAAGCTCTAGCAACAGAAAAAGTAGCGCTAGAACCAGTAGTTCAAGAGGTGCTTCCAGAAGAAATAATTAGATAGTTTTTTTAGGTTGGTTAGTTGTTTACCCCGTAGCCGGATTTATTCGCTACGGGGTATTTTTTTTTAACCATTTGGACAAGATGCCCGTAACATCTTCCGAAATATTAAAACGATACAAAATACCCACATACATGACAACAATAAGCAATGACTTTAAGCCAATATTGATGATAGGGTGAAAAGGAAACTGCAACAAATAAAAAAGGCACGATAACAAAACCAAGGTCGCAAAAACCTTGAACGTAGCCTTAGTAATGGGCAAAAAATCAAACTTTGACTTTACAAATATCACTTTGGCCAGATTAAAAATGAAAATGGAGAGAAAGCTGGCCAATGCCGCTCCTTCTATCCCATAAACAGGAATCAACCAAAGATTAAGCAAAATAATGGCCAAAGCAAAACAAATCCCTATCAACAGAATAACCTTGTAATATTCCGAATAATACAAAACGGCATTGATGTTGCCCAAAAGTGAATCGAAGACCTTTGCCAAACCAATTAAAAGAACAATAAAAAAACCACCTCGGTAATCTTCCGGAAGCATCAGGAACAAATCTTCAATGTTCAAAATAATCAATACAAACAAGAGCCCAGATGCAATAAAAGAAGTCAGCGAAGTCTTCTTGTACAATTGCTCAAGTTCAAAAAAGTTGCCCGTGTTCAAATAATTGGCGGTCATCGGATAGGTAATCTGGTTCATGGCCCTGGCCGGCACAACAATGCTAGAGGCAATATATCCTGCAACACTATAATAGGCCACATTATCCAAAACAATAAACTGGTTGATCATAAATTTATCCACCTCCAAAAGTATCAATGCTACAGAACCGCCCAAAATCATCAGTATACCATACCCCAAAATAGTTTTGGATTCCTTGGGAAACTTAAAATCCAACACAGGTCTATGCAGTCTAAAAGCGTACAACTTCATACAAAGGGTACGGAGCAGATATACCCCCACCAAGGCCTTTAGAAAAAAATCCAGCGAAATCACTTCAAAGTACAACAAGCCCAACAAGATGGAAACACAAACCCTGACAAAGACCTCTTTCATGAAATTACCAAACACCGATTTAAAATACACCTTGCTCAACGCAAAGAATATCTCAAAATAGGCCATGGCCATTCCCACCAAGAACACATACCAAACATAATCCTTAACAATTGGATTTTCCTTAGACAAGAACAACGCGATCGGCTCATAAAAAAACCATGTCAATAGTGATAAGACACCCAGAACCATCAATGGACTTAAAAGCATTAAGGTTATAAAACCATTCTTGTGCTGCTCATTTTGGGCACTGTAATATTTTATAGTGGCATTGTGGGCCCCCAGTGCCATTAAAGGCATTAATATGGCACCCGTAGCCAATATAAAAGTTACCAGACCATAATATTTGGGCGCTAAAATATTGGTGTAGAGGAACAGGGTGTTCACGGCCCCGAACGCAAACCCGACAAAAGTTGTTACCGTATTCTGAAAGGATTGTTTTAAAACGATTCCCATTAGATAAATTTAGCCAAAGACTCCGTTAATGCCTTTCTATGATATTGTTCAACCCCTTTAGAGTTGCAAAGCAAAGTTCCTTTTTGATAGTGTTTAAAGGCATCCAAAAGTACATTTTTTAATGCCGCTACATCATAATGCAAACAAGTATTTCCAGCTTTGTGTTGTTCCACCATGGCTCCGGCCTCCCACCCTTTTGGGCCAATCGCCAAAATGGGACGCTTCGCATTTAGGTATTCAAATAATTTTCCCGGAATGATGCCTTTGGTCTCTTCGGAATCAATCTCCAACAACAAAAGTAATTGCGATTTTTGCTGTGTTTCCAAAACTTTATCGTGGGACAGATAACCCAATTGCTCCAAATGATCATCCAGCCCAAATTTTTGGATGGATTGCAAAACCTCTTCCCCTACTACCCCAGCCAATTGGATTTTTGTGTGCTTTTTAAACGTTTCATTTTCCTCCATCAACTCCTGAATGGCCTGCCATAACCCCAATGGGTTTCTTCCAGTTAACAACGAGCCAATATGAGAAATGGTAAATGCTGAATCCAAAGGTCCTGGTTGTAGCTCATCATCAAAACCATTGGTGATTACTTTAATGGGTTTGGGCGTGATGTGCTCAAATTCTGTTTTAGTGGTTTGGCTCGTTACCACGACCTTATCGGCGGAAACAAGCACTTTCTTCTCCAAAGCTTTGTGTTTTTGTTGGGAGGATTTCGTCAACCGTAACTTTTTATGATACCCTATTGATGTCCATGGATCACGGAAATCGGCAATCCATTGGATATTGTATTTTTTTTTGAGGCCCAACCCGATTAAATGTAGACTGTGGGGCGGTCCAGTGGTAATTATGGTTTCTATACCCTCATCTGCAATAACCTTTGCCAAATAGGAAATAGACGGTTTTACCCAAAGCTTTCGGGCATCTGGAATAAAAAAATTGCCACGAACCCACAACAACAACTTTTCCACCAATGATGGGTCATCCTCCTTGATAATCCCCGAGCTAATGGTTTTGGTCTTCTTTTTTGAGAGCAGTGAAGCCCAGCCGTAAGGCTCTTTTATGGGTTGCTTAAGTATTTTAACATCTGGAACTTCCACAATCAACTTTTCATCCACAATGGGATAACTGGGATTTTCGGGAACATACACAAAGGGCTCAAAATCAAAATCGGGCAGATACTTAACAAACTTAAGCCAACGCTGTACCCCTGGTCCCCCTGCCGGAGGCCAATAGTACGCTATGACCAAGGTTTTTCGCATTAGGATGCTTCCTTTTTCCTAGGGAACAGGGTGAAGCCCAGTCCCCCAACAATCATCAATCCCAAGAGAATATTGGCAGCCAAGGTAATCTGGCTTCCCGTTTCCACCACTTCGGGTTCAAACTTGAACTCGATTTCATGTGTGCCAGCGGGAACCTTCATTCCACGAAGCGCATAATCCACTTCATAGTGTTTTTGCGGTTCTCCATCAATAAATGTGTTCCAGCCCGATGGGTAGTGCATTTCCGAGAAAACAGCAAAGCCGTCGTTGGAATTGTTGGATGTGTATTTTAAATAGTCGGGGCGGTAATCCACCAATTTAATCTGGGCCAAGGAATCGACCGAATAACGAAACTTGGTCAATTCAGGATATTGCTTTGTGTTGACCACTGCCTGTGTTTTGGAATTGAAATCCTTAAGTTTCAAAATTTCCTCATTGGCCGATGAAACGGGGACCAACTGATTAACAAACCATGCATTGCCATTGGCATCGGGGTTCACCGCAGGGAAACTATTACCTTCCTCATCTTGTTGAATAATATATTTTACATTCAACATATTCAACACCTGAAGATTGTTTTTGTACAGATGAAACTCGAACAAATTTTGAAGTGCCCGGGGTTTCGCCGCATGATACCCACCTACTGATTTATGGAAATAGGAAGTACGTGCCCCATTTAAACCTTCTTGAGGGTCAAAAACACGGTAAATGGAATCATCCTGCTGAATCATTTGGTCTATTTGATTGGCTTGGAAAGGTTGATTTACCTGATGCTGACGCACAAAGTCACCCTCATTCACATAACGGAGATCCACCCCCACCAAATCAAACAAAATCAATGCACCCAAGGCAAAAACTAAAATGTTTTTATTGATTTTTTCTTTGATGAAAAACCACAGCGCGGCAGCTGCAAGGGCCACATAAATTAATGACCGAATGGTATCGCTGATATAAACGGCTTCACGATCACCTTGGATCATGGTCATCAATTCATCGCCAAAATAACCACGATAGGTTTCGTCGCGCAGTCCTTCAAAATCAAAGAATCCTTTCAACAAGAAAATAAAGATGCCCAGTCCTACGGAAATAAAGAAACCTAGCTTTAGTGCTTTGAGCTTTTCTTTTTGGTCGACCGATGATTTAAACAATTCCCGTATTCCCAAAATTCCGAGTACAGGTAAACAAAGCTCCAATACCACTTGAATGGAGGACACCGCTCGGAATTTATTATACATCGGGAAATAATCGATCATAAAATTGGTGAGCAACGGAAAGTTTCTGCCCCACGAGAGCAGCAGGGATAAAATGGCACCCGCCAACAACCACCATTTCTTTTTACCATCCACCAGAAACACACCCAACAGAAACAAAAAGAACACAATGGCACCCACGTACGCAGGAGCCGCTACAATAGGCTGGTCTCCCCAATATAAGGGCAAACTGCTAGAGAACTCAATAGCTTTTGATGGTGATAATCCTTGGTTGGTCAAATATTCATAGGCTTTGGAATCTTTGCCCAAATCTTCTCCGCCCGAACCTCCGAACAAACGTGGCACAAACAAATTGAGGGATTCTGCAATCCCATAGCTGTATTGGGTAATATAATCGTAGTCCAAACCTGTGGAAATGGCTTTGTCACTTCCATCAGGGTTTATGGTCAATTCCGATGTCCCCCTAGTACTCCAATCGGCATATTCCTTGGTAGCCATAAGACTGGTCGCATTGGTGAAAATGGACAGCACAACGGCCAAAATCAAAATGCCTACGGAAGCAAAAAAGTGTTTGAACTCTTTTTCCTTGATGGCGTAAATCAGATATACCAGACCCATCACCAACACCAAAAGCATAAAATAATACGTCATTTGGTAGTGATTGGCACTTATTTCCAAGGCCATCGCCAATGCAGTCAGTATAAATCCTAAAATGTATTTTTTTCGGAAAACGAGAATAATTCCACCCAAAACCAAGGGTATGTACCCCAGAGCATGTGCCTTGGCATTATGTCCCACCCCTAGAATAATAATTAGATAAGTGGAAAAGCCAAAGGCCAATGCCCCCAATGCCGCCAACCTAAAATCGACCTTAAGGCATAACAGCAAAATGTAAAACCCTATCAAATAGAGAAAAAGATAGTCGGCAGGTCTGGGTAAAAACCGAATCAAACGGTCCAATTCCTTTACATAGTTATGCGGGTAATTGGCACCTAATTGGTAGGTGGGCATCCCACCAAAAGCGCTATTGGTCCAATACGATTCCTCTCCCGTAAGCTCTTTGTATGCATCACGTTCTTGGGCCATGCCCTTGTACTGGGCAATGTCCGACTGATAAATGGCTTTTCCCTGCAATACCGGATAAAAGTAGACCAGCGAGGCAAGAATAAATAAACTGATAACACAAATATGGGTGATGATGGCTTTTGGAGAAAGATTCATGGATAGGTTTTGATAGCGCAAATATTAATCAATTTCCTCAAAATCTATGTATTCTCCAACTTTTTTTGAGGGATTGGATCTACGGGGTGGTTTTTTGGAAATGATGGTCTCCCCTTCTTTTTCTTTAGTATGCGAGTCATCAAAATCTTGTGGGTTGCCAAACTGCTGTCCAAAACGTTCGCTCGTCTTCTTAACTGCATAATTAAGAAGCTTCGGTGCCAACCACTTCAAAAGTAATTTGAGCCCGTAGTATACTAATATGACAATTAAAATCGTTTGTAATAAAACCATATAACCTTAGTTATTGTATCAAAGTTACATTGTTAGTCCCGTAAACCCATCAAACGTATCTTAAAATAGTATTAAAAACCCAGTTATATGGATATTTCCATGATCAAAAAGTCATTATTTCTTTTCGTTCTATTCCCAACATTTCTTACTGCCCAATATACCGATGTCATCAATTCCAATAGGCCTGGAAGGGCCGCCAGTGCTTATGCCGTTGGTAAAAATGTGGCACAGGCCGAGATTGGAATGTTGTACGAACAACAGGATAATGCCGACCTCAATTCAGATTCCAATATTTTTGGGGCCGATTATGCGTTGAGGTACGGTTTCCTTTTTGAAGAACTGGAAATAATTGCTGAGGGATCGTTCATTACTCAAAATATTACTTATCCCGATTTGGGCATAGAGGGCAAGCTGACCAATTTTTCCAGAAACCGGGTAGGTTTGAAATATTTGGTTTTTGACCCTTTTAAGAATCCAGAACGCAACAAACCCAATTTATATAGTTGGAGGGCGAACAATGTATTCCAATGGAAAAATTTGATTCCTGCCGTATCCGTATATGGTGGGGCCAATTTTGTGGTCGGCGACAATCCATTTTACCCTGGCGAGCCTACGGTTTCGTATCGTGGTGGCATCCAAACGCAGAGTAGGCTTTCGCCACGATTTGTTTTGATTTCCAATATTGCTTATGACCGCATTACCACCGATTTTCCCGAATGGCGCTACGCCTTATCGTTGACCCACGCTTTTCGCGATCCACGATGGAGTGTTTTTTTTGAGGGTCAAGGTATTTCTGGCGACCGTTATTCCGATATTATTTTAAGAACCGGGGTGGCCCGTTTGATCAATCCCAATTTTCAGGCAGATTTCCATTTAGGTTCCAATTTTAAAAACGACCCATCCCGTATTTTTGTTGTGCTTGGATTCTCGTACCGTTTGGACTTTCACAAAGACGAGCTTATCCCCATCAACGAGCAACAATCGGGTATGAACGGAAAAATCAAGAAAAACGCCAATAAACGAAAATCCAAAAGAAGAAAGAAAAACCGCGGCGGAACTATAGATTTTTAAGTTTTCCACAAACTTCATTTTTCTACTGCAAGTAATATTCATAATATTGGGCACTAATTTGCAACTATGGTAACCGTTAAGCAGGTACAGTCCAAATCGGACTTAAAGCGTTTTGTAAAATTTCCTTTTTCGCTCTACAAAGATTCTCCGTATTGGGTGCCCCCTATCATTAAAGATGAAATGGCATCTTTTGACAAGGACGTAAACCCTGTTTTTAAAACGGCGGAGGCCAAATTCTTTTTGGCCTACAAAAACAACAAGATTGTGGGACGCGTAGCAGCCATTATCAATTGGTTGGAAGTTAAGGAACAAGGCTTGAAGAAAATGCGGTTCGGATGGTTCGATTTTGAGGACGACTTTGAAGTATCCAAAGCCTTGTTGGACAAGGTGCATGAAATTGGCAAGGAAAACCAGCTCGAATACATAGAAGGTCCCGTGGGCTTTTCCAATTTGGACAAAGTAGGCGTGCTTACCGAGGGTTTTGACCATATCGGAACCATGGTGACCTGGTACAACCACTCCTACTACCAATCGCATTACGAAAAACATGGATTTACCAAGGAAAAAGAATATCGCGAAAGTAAGTTTCCAGCGGCCAATGCCGACCCAAAGTTGTTTGCCAAGGCCAATGTGCTGATCAAAAAGCGCTATGGCCTACGGGAATTGAACTTTGAAAAAAGTGCCGATATAATGCCCTGGGTGGACAAGATGTTCGACCTTTTTAACGAAACCTATGCCAAATTATCATCCTTTGTGAAGATTACCGATATCCAAAAGGAATATTTCAAGAAAAAATACATCAGTTTTATAAATCCGGAGTACATCAAGTTTGTAGTGGATTCGGACGATAACCTAGTGGCCTTTGCCATTGTAATGCCCTCTTTCTCCGAAGCATTGCAAAAAGCCAAGGGAAAATTATTCCCTTTTGGAGTTTTCCACTTGCTCCATGCCCGAAAGCATAGCAAGGATGCGATTTTCTACTTGATCGGCATACATCCCAAATACCAAAACAAAGGGGTGACTTCTATTATTTTTAATGAGTTTCACCATACGTTTAAAAAACGTGGGGTGGTAAATTGTATTAGAACTCCCGAACTGGAAGATAATATTGCCATACAGCAAATGTGGAAACATTTTGACCCGAAAGTGATCAAGCGTAGGCGTACTTATGTGAAGGATTTGTAGCCTTAGCTGTTTTTCTCTCATCCAAAAAGCCCCTATAGCAGTCTCGACCCCTCAAAAGGAGAGGTGAAGTGGAAATCCCAAGGAACGCTATAGCGTAAATACATCAAAGGTGGTCACCATTATCGTCATCAAACGGACTTGAAACGTGAAGCATTGTGGGCTCAGAAACTTGGGTATAGATCATGGTGGTCTTGATGGAATTGTACCCCAAAAGTTTTTGGATGACCCTTATCTCGATACCTTTTTCCAAAAGATGGGTAGCATAACTGTGCCGAAGGGTATGTGCCGTGATATGCATATGTATCTTGGCCCGTTTGCCGCCGATTTCAACAATTTGTTGAAACTGGACGAGGTATATTTTCCTCCTTTTTGCCCCTCGAACAAATAATATTTGGGCAAATATTCCCTATAATAATCCCTGAGCATGTGGAGCGCCTTTTGCGAAAGGGGACTATCCTGTCCTTGTTTCCCTTGGCCGCCTTTATATGCACGACCATCCGTGTCGAATCAATATCGGATATCTTTAAACTTATGAGTTCTCCCACCCTTAGCTCCGCACTATAAGTAAGGGCAATCATACTTTTATGTTTGACGTTTTTTGTTTTATCTATAATTTTTTGCACATCTTCCCTTGCTAAGATTACGGGTAGTTTACTGGGCTTTCTGCTTGGGAACAAGAGTTCTAGATTGATACTTTGCCCGAACATCTCCCTATAATATGGTTTTAATGCCATGGCAATCTGCTTTTGATATGAATAGGACACTTTTTTGGTGTGCACCATTAAATAAAAGTAGCGGTGCAAATCGGTTTCATCTACCCTATCCAAAGGTTTGTTGAAGAAGTGTCCGGCCATCTTCACGATAGAGGTATAGCTATCTATAGTATTCTTGCTATACCTTTTAACCTCCAGTATTTTCACAAAACCGTCAACTGACATGATAAACGAATATATCGAATTCCCTTGAAAAAGTAATATATTTATGACCATTGAATAGGGATATGCGGAAAGTTCCTTGTATCCAGTAGTTGTACACCATTTGAAAAAGACATTCTACATATCGATTTTGATTTTAGTATTCAGCGGAATAGCGAATGCTCAAATATCTGGTCAACTATTTCTAGAAAATTCAGAAATACCTGGAGTTGAAGTATATTTTAAAAATTCGGAGTTGAAAATAAATTCGGATTTTGACGGATTCTTTGAATTGCAAATACCTGAACGAATAGCAAAAGCAGACTTGATTTTAAAAGACCGTGAATTATCAGTTGAAATACGTAATCTGGAATTTGAATTTACAAAGTTGGATTTAGGTAAAATTGAGTTGCCTACTTTTAAAAGTATCGATATTGAGGAATATGAACAACTCTCGGAATTGGAAAAGAAAAGTTGCTATCCGATAAAACACTACGCTAATTTATTAGGTTATTGGTACACTAACAAATTAGAGAATGATTATTTAACCTTGAATTGCAAGAATAAAATAACGGAATTTGAATATAATCCAAAGACTAAAACTGTATCTGAAGATTGGAATTTAATAAAAGACTGTGAATAAAAAACGGTGTACATAGATGCTAACGTCTGTGCTTAACCGAAAATCATTAACTTTAGTCCCGTAACTGACGGTTATACTTGACCGTTGGAAAAGTGACTGCGGCCGCTCGGCCAGTACCGCAAGCGGAACGATTCCCGAGCTATTCTTCCCCAACGGCCACGCAGTACGACTGTTTATTCGCTATATTTATCCCATGTTAAACCAATTAAGGCCTTCGCTCCGCTAAGGATAATAAGCACATTTCTCAACAGTGGCTATAGCAAATCAATCTCCAATAGCTACCTTTAACTGTTGCATACAAATTTAAAACGCTACTCGCCTTAGTTGGGATAGCCATGCAACCAAAAATCAAAAAAATCAACCCCCATAAAAAATCAACCCCCATAAAAAATGAACATATCAGTAGCCCAATTTGAACCAAAAGACGGTGATAAAGCCTATAATCTATCGGTAATCAAAAAACTTGCAAAAAAAGCAAAATCCAAAGGAGCCGACTTAATCAGTTTTCATGAAATGTCGATTACGGCCTATACTTTTACCAAAGACTTAAGTCTTGAACAAATAACGAACTTGGCCGAAGAGGTACCTAACGGAAAAAGCACACAAGAATTGATTGCCATATCCAAAGAATTGGACATTCCTATTTTGGCTGGTCTCGTAGAAATATCTGATGGAAAAATATACAATACATTTATCTGTGTTACTGGAGAAGGACTAATTGCAAAATATCGAAAAATACATCCTTTTATTAGCAAGTATATGTCTGCTGGCGATGAATATTGCGTATTCGACATACTTGGTTGGAAATGTGGAATTTTAATCTGCTATGACAATAACGTGATTGAAAATGTTAGGGCAACGAGCCTTTTGGGAGCAGAATTGATTTTTGCCCCACATGTTACGGGCTGTACCCCATCTGCAATGCCACATCGAGGTTATGTAGCCGATAAATATTGGCAAAACCGCGAAGATGACCCAGTTTCGTTACGAATGGAATTCGATGGCCCAAAAGGCAGACGTTGGTTAATGCGTTGGTTGCCTGCAAGAGCTTATGACAATGGGGTCTATTATGCATTTACAAACCCGATCGGTTACGATGGTGAGCACTTAAAAAATGGCAATTCGATGATAATTGACCCTTATGGTGAAATTTTGTCCGAAATAAAATCCTTTGAAAATGATATTACAATTTCAAAAATAACAAAAGATAAAATTCAACTCTCGGGAGGTTGGAGGTACAAGAATGCCAGAAAACCAGAATTGTACAAAGATATAATTGGCAAAGACCATAAATCGG
Organism: Flagellimonas sp. L-11; assembly: GCF_056857735.1. Taxonomy (NCBI): domain Bacteria; kingdom Pseudomonadati; phylum Bacteroidota; class Flavobacteriia; order Flavobacteriales; family Flavobacteriaceae; genus Flagellimonas; species Flagellimonas sp. L-11. The sequence continues at coordinate 77,856 of NZ_JBSXNR010000039.1, read as the reverse complement.
AAACAACCCCGGTATGGATGAAAGAAAAAAGTAATAGCGATTGAAATAATATCTATATTAACCCAAGTAGAACGACTTGAGTTTAACCATAGCCAAATATCCCCTCGCAAGGCAAGCCCATCATAAAATTTATTCGCCCATAGCCGCAGCTACGGCCGCCGAAAGTCTTTTGTAAGTGCCATTTTCCAAACGCTCCCTAATAGCGGAAAAAGCATCAAGTGTCTCTTCGATATCTTTCATGGTGTGTGTCGCCGTAGGAATCAAACGCAATAAAATCAGTCCTTTTGGAATTACGGGATATACCACAATAGAGCAGAAAATTCCATGGTTTTCGCGTAAATCTTTCACCAAGGCCATTGCTTCTGGAATACTTCCGTTCAAATAAACGGGGGTTACACAGCTAGTGGTGGTCCCAATGTCGAACCCTCTTTCCTTTAGTCCATTTTGGAGTGCGTTTACGTTCTCCCAAAGCTTTGCTTTAAGTTCGGGCATGGTACGTAGCATGTCAAGTCGCTTAAGCGCTCCTTTAACATAAACCATGGGCAATGATTTAGCGAACATTTGGGAACGAAGATTGTATTTTAGGTATTCGATGATTTCCTTATCTGCTGCTACAAATGCACCAATACCTGCCATAGACTTGGCAAAAGTGGCTAAATACACGTCAATTTCATCTTGTACGCCTTGCTCCTCTCCTGCTCCGGCACCTGTTTTTCCCAATGTTCCAAAACCGTGGGCATCATCTACCAAAAGCCTGAATTGAAACTTTTTCTTTAGATCTACAATTTCTTTTAGTATCCCTTGTTCTCCTCGCATACCAAAAACTCCTTCAGAAATCACCAAGATTCCTCCACCGGTTTCATTGGCCAATTTGGTGGCACGCTCCAAGTTTTTTTCCAAGCTTTCAGGATCGTTGTGCTTAAAGGTAAAACGCTTGCCCATATGCAAGCGAACACCATCTATAATACAAGCGTGGCAATCCACATCGTATACAATAATATCATCCTTAGACACCAAAGCGTCGATTACAGACATAAAGCCTTGGTATCCAAAATTCAATAAATAAGAAGCTTCTTTATGTACAAATTCTGCCAGTTCGTTTTGCAACTGTTCATGATAATCGGTGTGGCCGCTCATCATTCGGGCTCCCATTGGGTAAGCAGCTCCGTGTTCCAGTGCTGCCTCTCCGTCCACTTTCTTTATTTCAGGTAGGTTTGCGAGACCCAGATAGTCATTGATGCTCCACGTTATCACATCTTTCCCTTGGAATTTCATTCTGTTGGAAATAGGTCCTTCCAATTTTGGAAAAACAAAATAGCCCTCAGCCTGTGAGGCCCATTTTCCTAAAGGTCCTTTGTTCTCAATGATTCTATCGAATAAATCTCTCATCTACCTTAAATTTAATTCAAATGCAAAAGTATATATTTTTATGAACCTCGCATAACGAAATGTTCAGATATAAAAAACGGCAATGTTTTTCATTGCCGTTCTATAAGTATTATTGGGTATTGGTTTATTTAATATACTTTATTTCTTCTGGTATTTCGGCATTTTGGATGTCGAAAAAACCTTGGTTTTCCATCCATTCGTTACTGTACACCTTGCTCATATACCTAGAACCATGGTCCGGGAACACCACAACAACATTGCTGTCCTCGGTGAACTCCCCTTCGGTGTTCAATTGGTATAATGCCTGAGTTGCGGCACCACTTGTGTAACCTGCAAAAATACCTTCGGTATGGGCCAATTTACGGGCCATGTGGGCACTTTCACCATCAGTCACCTTAATATACCTGTCAATGCTATTAAAGTCCGTAGCTGCCGGAATCAAGTTTTTGCCCAATCCTTCAATTCGGTATGGATACACCTCATTGTGATCAAACTCTCCGGTTTCGTGATATTTTTTCAAAATAGACCCATAAGCATCTACCCCCAATATTTTAATATTTGGGTTCTGTTCCTTTAAATAACGGGCAATTCCGGATATAGTCCCCCCTGTCCCGCTACAAGCCACCAAATGGGTAATTTGACCATTGGTCTGCTCCCAAATCTCGGGCCCTGTACTGGAATAGTGGGCATCTATATTTAACTCGTTAAAATATTGGTTGATGTAAATTGAATTCTCAGTTTCGCTGTGCAAACGTTTGGCTACTTCGTAATAGGAACGTGGGTCATCCGCGCTAACATGGGCTGGGCAAACATATACGTTGGCTCCCATGGAACGCAACATATCGATCTTGTCCGGCGATGATTTTGAACTTACGGCCAATATGCACTTATAGCCTTTGACTATGCTCACCATGGCCAAGCTAAAGCCTGTATTGCCAGATGTAGTCTCGATAATGGTGCTACCCGGTTTAAGAAGCCCTTTTCGCTCGGCTTCTTCAATAATATGAATCGCAATTCTATCTTTTGAAGAATGTCCGGGGTTAAAGCATTCCAGCTTAGCATAAAAATTTCCGGTAAGTGGGGCAGTAATTCTGTTTAGCTTAACTAAGGGGGTACTTCCAATTAGGTCTAGGATATTGCTGTGCGCATTTATCTGTTTCTTCATAACTGGTATTAGGTAGGGAACAATCTTACCTTAAAAATAAAATTATTCCATGCAAATGTAACATTTTTTTTTAAAGGGCTTTTCCCTCAAGGTCTAAAATAAAGGCATATTCCTTCGCCGTTTCCTTTAAAGCCTCAAATCGGCCCGAGGCTCCACCGTGACCAGCATCCATATTTGTATCCAAAAACAACAGGTTGTCGTCGGTTTTATATTCTCTCAATTTGGCCACCCACTTGGCCGGTTCCCAATACTGCACTTGGGAATCGTGCAATCCAGTGGATACGTACATATTTGGGTATGCCTTGGCCTCTACATTGTCATAAGGGGAATAAGATTTAATGTAATCGTAATATTCCTTTTCGTTTGGATTTCCCCATTCGTCATACTCTCCCGTGGTCAACGGAATGGTATCGTCCAACATGGTAGAGACCACATCCACAAAAGGAACTCCCGCGATTACTCCATTATATAGTTCTGGTGCCATATTGATTACGGCTCCCATCAAAAGCCCACCGGCAGAGCCGCCCATGGCATATAAATGTTCCGGGGTCGTATATTTTTGGTCAATCAAATATTGAGAAACATCGACAAAATCAGTAAATGTATTTTTCTTGTTAAATAATTTTCCGTCCTCGTACCAAGGCCTGCCCAAATACTCTCCTCCTCTAACGTGGGCAATGGCGTAGATAAACCCACGGTCCAATAAACTCAACCGTATGGATGAAAAATAGGGGTCTATGGTGGCACCGTAAGAGCCGTAACCGTATTGCAGTAACGGACTTGAGCCATCCAAAGAGGTGTTTTTACGGTAAATTAAGGAAATTGGTACTTTTTTACCATCCCTGGCCGTGGCCCACAAGCGCTCTGTTTTGTAGTTATCTTTATTAAATTTACCTCCCAAAACCTCTTGTTGCTTCATAATGGTTTTGGTTTTGGTTTCCATATCAAAATCAATTATGGCATAAGGTTCTCCCATTTCGTTGTAATAGTAACGAAGTATTTTGGTGTCAAAATCTAAATTGACAGAAGGTCCTGCCACATAGGTTTCACTATCAAAAGGCAAATAATAACTGTCAGAACCGTCCCATTTGGCTATCTTCATTTGATTGAGGCCATTGTTACGCTCTGTAAGCACATAATAATCCCTAAAAATTTCGACATCTTCCAACAAAACATCTTCCCGATGCGGGATAAATTCCTCCCAATGTTCCGATGATGTATGTTTCTCATCTGTTTTCATCAACTTAAAGTTGGTGGCCTTGTCCTTGTTGGTCAACACATAAAATTCATCCTCAAAATGTGATATGCCATACTCGACCCCTTTTTTTCGTGGGGAAAACACCTTGAATTCGCCCTCAGCATCATCCGCATTCAAAATTCTATATTCTGATGTCAACGTGCTGCTAGAGCCAATCACGATATATTTTCTGGATTTGGTCTTGTACACAAAGGTATTGTACGTGGGATCCTTTTCGTGAAAAACCAATTCATCCGCTTCGCTGGAAGTACCCAGCACATGCTTAAAAATTTTATCGGAACGTAAGGTGACAGGGTCTTTTTTGGTATAGAACAGCGTTTTGTTATCGTTGGCCCAAACAGAGCTTCCCGTCGTATTTTCAATGATATCGGGATAAATTTCACCCGATTGTAAGTTTTTCACCTGTATATTGTACTGCCTTCTGGAAATGGTATCCGTTCCAAAGGAGGCCATGGTATTGTCTGGACTGATGGAAACACCCCTCATGTTAAAGAAATCGTGGCCTTGTGCCATTTCGTTGCAATCGAACAACAATTCTTCTTCGGCATCCAAACTTTCCTTTTTTCTGGAATAAATAGGGTATTCCTTGCCCTCTTCGTACCTAGTAATGTACCAATATCCGTCCAATTTGTAGGGAACAGACGAATCATCTTCCCTGATCCTACCCTTCATCTCTTTAAAAAGTTTCTCTTGAAACTCCTTGGTGTGGGCGGTCATTTTTTGATAGTATTCGTTCTCGGCGTTCAAATAATCGAGAACCTGTTGATCCTCCCTATTGTTCATCCAATAGTAATCATCGATTCTTACATCACCGTGCTTCTCAAGTTTTGTTGGATGTTTTGGTGCTACAGGGGGATTTATACTCATGGATTCGTCTTTGTTGTTTTTGCAAGCGGTCGCAAAAATAAGGCATAAAACCAGAATAGAAATTCTTGAATTGATTAGTTTCATGAGATAGTGTTTTAGCCAATTTACTATTTTTGAACTTACGTTTGATAATTATCACTTGTTTGTCCTAGTTTTGTCACCCTGAGCGGAGTCGAAGGGTGAGTTAAAGTGTTTCGACTGCGCTCGACATGACAGATAACCGTAAAGATGTTAGTAAATACATTTAAAATTTAAAGTTATGTTCGGAGATTTAATGGGAATGATGGGTAAAATCAAAGAAACCCAAAAGAAGGTAGAAGCGACGAAGGAGCGTTTGAACACCGTTATGATTGATGAAGAGTCCTCCGATGGACTCCTAAAAGTTACTCTTACGGCCAATAGAGAAATAAAATCCATTGCTGTTGATGATTCGCTTTTGGAAGACAAGGAGCAATTGGAAGACTATTTGGTACTTACCTTGAACAAAGCCATTGAAAAAGCCACCAAGGTAAATGAAGCTGAATTGGCCGCTGTGGCCAAAGAAGGTATGCCGAATATTCCCGGGATGGATGCTTTTATTAAGTAATATGTCAGGTCGAGCCTTTCGGCTTCGCTCAAAACAAACTTAAGTCGAGACCTTTTTGGACTTCTCGACTGCGCTATCCAATGCTTTTCAAAACCTTTAAAAAGTGCTCGTGCATAGCATCGGTATAGTCCAAATGGGTAACAATGCGTAATTTTCCCTGCCCCATCCCTATGATGGATACCTGATTTTTGGTCAATTGTTCCAAAAAAGCTTCGGATGACATTTTATTCTCATTTATTTCAAAAATAATGATGTTGGTCTCGATAGGTTCCACTTTTTTAATGAAATCCAACGATTGAAGCACCTCCCCTATTTCCTGAGCTTTCTTGTGGTCCTCTGCCAATCGTTCTACATTATTATCCAAAGCATAAATCCCTGCGGCAGCCAAATACCCGGATTGACGCATGCCGCCACCAAAAATTTTACGGATGCGCAAGGCTTTGCCTATTTCACCTTTGCTTCCTACCAAAACGGAACCTACGGGACATCCCATGCCTTTGCTCAAACATACACTGATGGTGTCGAACAATTTCCCGTAGGCTTTAGGGTCTTCACCCTTTTTAACCAAGGCATTCCAAAGTCGGGCACCATCCAAATGATATTTTAGATTGTGCTCATCACAAACTTTTCGGATTTTTTTCAACTCCTCAAAACCCCAACAGGCTCCACCCCCTTTGTTCGTGGTATTTTCTATGCAGACCAAAGCGGTTAATGGACTGTGGTAAAAATCGGGCGGGTTTATGGAGGCCTCCACTTGTTCTGCGGTCATCATCCCCCTGTTGCCATCCACCAGTTTACAGGAAACACCACTGTTGAAGCTGACGCCTCCCCCTTCGTAATTGTAGACGTGCGCATATTTATCACAAATTAACTGATCACCGGGATTGGTGTGAATTTTTATCGCCGTTTGATTGGTCATAGTGCCGCTTGGGAAAAATAGTGCGGCTTCCATACCAAAGTACTCGGCAACTTTAGCTTCTAATTCATTTACCGTAGGGTCATTTTTGAATACATCGTCCCCTACTTTCGCATTCATCATTGCCTCCAACATTCCGGATGAAGGCCTTGTGACGGTGTCACTTATTAAATTTATCTCCATAAAATAATTTAGTCCATGCAGTCCATACCAATGGGCGACCCATCTGGAATTTTTTCAACTGGAATAAGTTTGAATTCTGATGGCTTTTTCATGAATGCATCAATTCTCTTGACCATTTCTGCCGATATGGCATTTTTGCCATTGCCCAATAATTGTGTTTTTAAATCATTCAATGCTTCGTTGGCAATGGCGTTTACTTGTGGATGCACTTCATTGTGAGCAGCTAAATTCATAATGTGGTAAAGTACTCTAAAATTGATGGTGTTTTGTACTTCTGCTTCGTAATCATCGCGATGAGAAAGGTCGAATGTACCTTTAATGGTTTCATCCAAAACTTCTTTTAAACCCATTTGACCTTTATCCAAGCTTTTTTGCTGAATCAAACGGGAAGCTCGCTCAGGGTGAAGCAATAGTTCCAAAGTCATATCTGCAGCAGTTTCCGCAACGGAAAGGGCATCAAAACTTACGCCTGTCCTGCCTTTAAAGGATTCTCTGGAGCGGCTAAAACCGATGGCTCTTGGCGGAAAAAGGTCTAATTTGTTCTTAGGAACCGCAATCACCTCGGCGTCCAATGTTTTTAGAATGGATTCCATTGCTGCTTTTTGAACATCTTGATTGACCTGTTTTACAGGCGTTTGACCACCATTTTTAACTGCATAATTATAATCCAAACCACCAATAACCTTGGAAACGGCCTCGGTCTGGTATCTGTGGAAGAAATACAGAGGAACAAACGCATCTTCCAAAACAGAATAGGCTTCGCCTGTTTTAATATTGTCTATTGAAAAGTTTTCTATCGCTTTTTTCCGTATCTCCAACATGCTCTCCAATTCCTGGCTGGCACTTTTTCCATTGTCCCACAAATGGGCCAACACATGTGCACCGCCTTTAGGGCGGGCATCTTGATCGGAAATATAGCGCAATCCATCGTCCTGGGCTTTCTTCAAAATAGCATTCAACGCTTCTTGCTCGTTGGTTTCGCTTGGAAAATCGGAGTAGGCATAGGCTACGGTTACTTTGTCCCATTCACCTATACCAGTATCGTAGGCATTTTTAAAACTGATTTCACCTCCATCCAACTCAAATTGTGGGTGCGGATAATCCATTACAGATGCTTTATTGTTGGTGCTTGCTGCAAAATTATGGGCAAAACCGAGCGTATGTCCTATTTCGTGTGCGGAAAGCTGACGGATTCTTGCCAAGGCCAACTCCAACATAGGTTGATAGTTGTCGTCTCTTTCTTCAAATGGTTGGTTCATCAAGGCCTGGGCTATCATAAAATCTTGACGAATGCGCAAACTCCCCAAACTAACGTGCCCTTTTAAGATTTCTCCGGTTCGTGGATCTACAACACTGGCCCCATAGCTCCACCCTCGTGTGGAACGGTGCACCCATTGTACCACATTGTAACGCAAGTCCAAAGGGTCTGCATCATCCGGTAGCATTTTCATTTGAAAGGCATTTTTGTACCCTGCTGCCTCGAACGCTTGGTTCCACCATTTTCCACCATCCAATAGGGCTGAACGGATAGGTTCCGGGGTTCCGTTATCCAAATAATATATTATCGGCTCAACAGCTTCGCTCACTTCGGCGTTGGGGTCCTTCTTTTTTAAACGGTGTCTTCTTATAAATCTTTTTACCAAAGATTCTTCTACCGGTGTGGCATAATCGTAATAAGAGAATGGGTATCCCCCGCTTCGGGGATCAAAAAGCCTTTTCTCAAAATCATCATCGGGCAATTCAATCAATGAATGGTGTTGTGCCACGGTTACCAAACTGGCTGTAGGCGTTACCGAACGAATCCAATCTCCCTGTGGGTCTCCTTTAAAGGTTAAGGTTACATCAAACTCCACATTTTTAGGGAATGCTTTTGTGCGATCAAAGGCCAAAGCACTTTTGGACTTGTCCAAACTGTACGAACCTTGCTTAGCTCTCTTTAATCGGTTGGAAACTCCATGGGCGTCTCGCATTAAAAAGTCGGTGAAATCTATAAGGTAGCTCCCTTTGGACTCCTCAACAATTTCAAATCCTTCCAAGATTGATTTTGCAAAGGCCTGCTCCACGGATTTTCTTTCCAACTCGTTGTCGGTGATGGCCCTAAACTCCAGATTAGGCTGAACCAGAAGCAGTTTTTTTCCCGCTTTGCGAAAGAATACTACCTGTTCGTTGCCTAACTGGCCACGATCAAGTCCAATATCGTTGCTACCGATGCCACTGCTCAGTGCATAAACATATAGAAATTCTTTTTCGAGCTCATCTACCTGAAGATAGATTTTGTCAGTTGAATCGTCGTAGAAAAAATTGAAGTAGCCATTGAATTTCTGGAAGTCTTTAGCTTTTTCAAAGGTTTGTGCTGCCAATGAGGCACAAACAAAATAAAATAAGGTGATGAGCGTAGTTGTGTTCTTCATAATCTGGTTGATATATTGTTCCTAAAAATATGGAATTCATTTTACATTTCGATATAAGATGATAGACTTATACATTATAGATTCTCTGGGTTCGGTTATTTGAATTTAAAACATACAATCGGAAACTTGTACTTGAAAGTTGGAGATTGAACTAGAACTTGATGCTTGAGCTTGAGTTTGATGTCCGAAGCCCGAAGTCGGAGGTCATTATACAGTCAGCAGTAACTCCCGTCTTTGATATTTGAACTTGAACTTGGGTGCTTGAACTTATCTTTTTCCAAGGTCATGTGCAGAAAGAAACTTATTTTTACCCCAAAATACGATACATGATAACCACAGATCAGCAGAAAGATCTTATTGAGCGCCTTGGTGCGTTAAGGAGGTATCTTTGACATTGATGCCAAACTTATTGAAATAGAGAACGAGGAAGAAAAAACTCTTGCTCCTGGTTTTTGGGACAATCCACAAGAAGCCCAAAAACAAATGCAGTCCATTAAATCCAAAAAAAATTGGGTAGCAGATTTTGAGGAAGCCAAAACCTTGATCGGCGACCTTGAGGTGCTTATGGAATTTCAACAAGCGGGTGAAGTTTCTGAAGAGGAAGTGAGCAAACAGTTTGAAAAAGCCCAATTGGCCATTGAAAAACTGGAGTTCCGCAATATGCTATCGGACGAAGGTGATGAGCTCACGGCAGTACTTCAAATAACCGCAGGTGCCGGTGGCACCGAAAGTTGCGACTGGGCCTCCATGCTAATGCGAATGTATATGATGTGGGGCGAAAAAAATGGCTACAAAATAAAGGAACTCAATTACCAAGCGGGCGATGTAGCTGGAATTAAAACCGTTACCTTGGAAATTGAAGGGGAGTATGCCTTTGGTTGGCTCAAAGGAGAAAATGGAGTCCATCGTTTGGTGCGCATCTCCCCTTTTGATAGTAATGCCAAGCGGCACACTTCCTTTGCTTCCGTATATGTGTATCCGTTGGTGGATGACAGTATCGAGATTGAAGTGAATCCGTCCGACATTGAGATTACCACAGCACGTTCCAGTGGTGCTGGCGGTCAGAATGTAAACAAAGTGGAGACCAAGGTCCAATTGGTGCACAAGCCAACTGGAATCCAAATATCCTGTTCCGATTCACGCTCTCAGCACGACAACAGGGCCACAGCCATGAAAATGTTGAAATCACAGCTGTACGAAATCGAGCTTCGGAAAAAACAAGAGGCACGTGCCGAAATAGAATCCTCCAAAATGAAGATTGAGTGGGGTTCACAAATCAGAAACTACGTGATGCACCCCTATAAACTGGTAAAAGATGTACGTACTGGACAGGAAACCGGAAATGTGGATGCTGTTATGGACGGTGATTTGGACGCATTTTTAAAGGCCTATTTGATGATGATGGGACAAAAAGAAGAACAGGAATAACACAATAATCATGATTAAAATATACCATAACCCACGATGCCGAAAATCCAGAGAAGGATTGGCCATATTGGAAAAATCTGGAAAAGATTTTGAAGTTGTAAAATATTTGGACGATGTTCCCAGTAAAGAAGAGCTTAAAACCTTAGTTGATTATTTAGGAATTTCCCCAATAGATTTGGTACGTAAAACCGAAGCCATTTGGAAAGAAAAATTCAAAGGCAAAACCCTGACCGATGATGAGGTGATCACCGCGATGGCCGAAAACCCAAAATTGATAGAGCGACCCATTGTTGTGAATGGAAAAAAAGCAGTTGTGGGCAGACCTCCAGAGAATATTGCCAAGTTGCTATAACTCTGATATACAGCTACATTTAACAACGAATACGCATATAAATGAATCCTAAATATTATATTTAGCCCATGAAAAGTACACAAACCCTCTTCTTGATTACCCTATTCATAGGTATGTTGGCCATTAACGATATGTATGCACAATATGGTTATGGTTCCCCATACGGTTCTCGCGGCATGTATGGCAGAGGACGTAGTTATGTGCCACAAGCGGGTCCTGTGGACAACCAAAAAGAAGAAACCCCTCCAACTGCAGAGGAATTAGTGGACGAACAAATGCCCTCCATCACCGAGGCAATAGGCTTGGACCCTTTTGAGCAAGCTGTAGTACGCACTTCATTGGTGCAATCTGTGCAACAACGTATAGAGCTTCAAATCTTGGAACTGGAACCTCTTAAAATGAAAGAGGAAATCGAGAAAATAAAGAGACGCCAAGACGCCGAATTAAAGGCAGGTCTGCCTGAAGACAAATACGAAGCCTTTATGGAACTGCAAGAGAACCACTTCAAAGCCAAAAAGAAAAAAAAGAAGAAGAAAAAGAAGAAAAACAGGGATTAACAATTCTTTAAGGTCATTCGCAGGTTCAATTGCGTTGTTGGGGGATTTATATTTCGTAGCCTCCTTTTTTCCTTCAATTTTTGCAGCGTAAAAATCAAACTATGCAAAGGATTATTATCCCGTTGCTGCTATTGACCCTGGCTATTTTTAAAGGGAAGGCGCAACAAGACCAAAAAAACATAACTATTACAGGTAAAGTGGTTGATTCGGAATCTGGACAACCATTGGAATATGCGACATTTGTGTTGCAAAATACGGATAACCCGGACAAAGTTACTGGCGGAATCACTGACCTCTCTGGTAATTTTGAAGTTGAAACCACACCTGGAACTTATAATATTAGAGTAGAATTTATTTCATATAAAACATACTCCCAAAAAGGACAAACGTACAATTCGGATACCAATTTAGGTTCAATTACTTTGTCCCCAGATGTTGCCCAACTTGCAGAAGTTGAGGTGGTAGGTGAAAAAACCACTGTTGAGGTACGTTTGGACAAAAAAGTGTATAACATTGGAAAGGACATCACTACAAGTGGTGGCAACGTTAGTGATGCTTTGGGCAATATCCCTTCTGTTTCCGTAGATGTAGAGGGAGGCATTAGCTTAAGGGGGAACGATAATGTTCGTATCCTAATCAACGGGAAACCATCCGCATTGGCCGGTTTTGGCTCTACCGATGTACTGCAGCAACTACCTGCCGATGCCATAGAAAAGGTGGAGGTAATTACCAGTCCTTCTGCCCGTTATGATGCCGAAGGTACCGCAGGTATTTTGAACATTGTGCTTAAAAAGGAGAAGACCTTGGGCATCAATGGTTCTATTAACCTAACAGGAGGAATCCCCTTTAATGCCAGAGCCACTACCAACTTTAATATCCGAACTGAAAAGTTCAATATTTTTAACACCTTGGGGTATTTTCACCGAGAATCTCCAGGAGGCGGTTACAATGATAATACCTATCTATCCGAACAAAGTGAATTTGATAGAATTTACGAAGACAGAGATATCAGTAGAAATGATGATGGCTTCAATGTAAATATTGGTATGGAGTATTTTATAACCGAAAAATCCTCGATTACCGGTAGCTTTTTCTACAGATGGTCAGATGAAAATAATCTGACTGAAAATGACAATCAACGGTTTTCTGATGGAAGCATCAACAGTAGAACCTTTAGAACGGAAGATCAAGCAGAGAAGGACAACAGCCGACAGTTCTCTTTTAATTACACCAACAATATTGATGATGATGGACAGAAGTTGACTGCTGATTTTCAGTATTCTTATGATAATGAGGATGTTTTGACCGGTATTCGTGAAGATCGTACGGTGCCAAGTGATAGTTTGATAGCACTCGAAAACATTTACGAAAAACAAAAACAGGACGATATTCTGGCTCAGATTGATTACGTTTTGCCCATGGGAGATGCTCAGTTTGAGGCGGGTTACCGAGGTACTTTTGAAAAAGAGGTAAACGATTACCAGTTGGATACCCTAGATCAAGGAACAGGCAATTTCATTACCAATCAAGATCTTACCAACTTATTTACCTATCACGAAAATGTGAATGCACTTTACACCCAATATGGGAACAAGTACGGTGAATTTTCTGTGTTACTTGGTTTACGTTTGGAAAATACGGAATTGAGGGGTGAGGTAGATGCCAGTATAGATAGCCAGGCTTTGGAAGAACTTGTGGGGGAAGATGTTGACCTTAATTTTGATAAGAACTACTTAGGACTTTTCCCTACGGTCAACTTTGTATACGAAATTTCGGAAACCCAAAACATTTCGCTTGGATACAACAGGAGGATAAACAGGCCAAGGGGCTGGTTTATAAACCCATTTCCATCCAGATCTAGTAGGACAAACGTTTTTCAAGGAAATCCAGACTTAGATCCGGCCTTTGCCAATGCTTTTGATTTGGGTTATATGAAGAGGTGGAAAAAGATAACCTTTACCTCTTCTGTATATTATCAACGGGAAACACAATCTTTTGAGTTTATTACCGAAAATACGGGTCAATTTACTTCGGATGGTATCCAGATCATTAGAAGGGTTCCCATAAACCTATCCACCAACGAGCGTATCGGTGCCGAAGCAGGTGTAATGTACAACCCTACTAAATGGTGGAGAATGAACGGTAGTTTCAACTTTTTCACTTTTTCTTCAGATGGAACATTTAACGGGGTCGATTATGGAACAACCAATTCCAGCTATTTTGCCCGTTTGAGCTCCAAGTTTACATTGCCTGGAAAATTAGAGCTTCAGGCCAACTCCTTTTATATGGGCCCAAGGCAAAATGCCCAAACAGAATCCGATCCAATGTTCTCGCTAAACTTAGCGATAAGCAAAGATCTTTTCGATGATAAGGCTACATTATCCTTAAATGCCAGTGACTTGTTCAACTCCAGAAAGCGACGGTCTTTTACACAAACACCTACATTTACATCGGACAGTGAGTTCCAGTGGAGACAAAGACAGGTAAACTTATCCTTTATTTATAGGTTTAACCAACCTAAGGAGCAACGCCAAAGGGGCGGACAACAAGGTCCTGGTGACGATGATGGCGAAGGACAATACTAAGATTAACAAAAAAGCGAGTTTCCCCGAAACTTAAATAAAAAAGCAGCCGAACGACTGCTTTTTTTGCTTTACGTAATTTGATTTTAAACAAGACAAAAAATTAGTTCTCAAACTAAATGAAAACTAATCTTAAAAACAAAAAGAAGCCAATTGGCTTCTTTTTGTTTTTCTTTTTATTCTTCTAGTTGGGCGCGTTTGGCCTCTTTTCTTTCTTTAAACATTTCCCTTAGGTTACCGATCAACCAATAAGGAACTACAAAGGTCAACAAGAATATCATCAACCAAAAACCGATTGTCAAAATTGTTAGAAAAGCTAAAAAACCTAAATATTGGTCAAATTCGAACATCTTTACTCCTTTTGTTTTAACAAAGATACTTTCTTCTTGTCAAAAAAAACAAATACAAGGTCAAAAAAATGTATTTATCCTGCTTAACTACCATATAAATGCCCTATATCCTACCTTTGTACAACAAAATTTTAAACTATGAGCTTTAGGATTGAAAAAGATACCATGGGCGAGGTAAAAGTACCCGCCGATAAATATTGGGGCGCCCAAACTGAACGTTCCCGAAACAACTTTAAAATTGGTGCTCCCGCATCCATGCCCTTGGATGTGGTGTACGGATTTGCGTATTTAAAAAAGGCAGCTGCCTATTCCAATCACGAGCTTGGCGTACTAAGCCAAGAAAAAAGAGACCTTATTGCCCAAGTCTGTGACGAAATACTTGAAGGGAAACATGACGACCAGTTTCCTTTAGTGATTTGGCAAACAGGCTCGGGCACACAGAGCAATATGAACGTGAACGAGGTAATTGCCAACCGTGCGCACGAAATTGCCGGTAAAAAAATTGGTGAGGGCGAAAAAACCATTCAACCCAACGATGATGTAAACAAGAGTCAATCTTCCAACGACACTTTCCCTACGGGAATGCACATTGCCGCCTACAAAAAAATAGTAGAAGTAACCATTCCCGGTGTAGAACAACTACGTAACACCTTACAGAAAAAATCTGAAGGGTTTAAGGATGTGGTGAAGATTGGTAGAACCCACCTGATGGATGCCACTCCCCTAACCCTGGGTCAAGAATTTTCTGGCTATGTTTCCCAATTGAACCATGGATTAAAGGCCTTGAAGAACACCTTGCCCCACTTGAGCGAACTTGCCCTTGGTGGAACCGCTGTAGGTACTGGTTTGAACACTCCAAAAGGATATGATGTTCTTGTTGCAAAATATATTGCCGAGTTTACCGGAAAACCTTTTGTAACCGCTGAAAACAAGTTTGAAGCATTGGCCGCACACGACGCTATTGTGGAAAGTCATGGTGCATTGAAACAATTGGCCGTTTCTTTAAACAAAATCGCCAACGATATCCGCATGATGGCATCTGGTCCACGTTCCGGTATCGGGGAAATTATAATTCCGGCCAACGAACCAGGCAGTTCCATTATGCCCGGTAAAGTGAATCCAACCCAATGTGAAGCCTTGACCATGGTCTGCGCACAGGTTATGGGTAATGATGTTGCCATTAGTGTTGGTGGCACACAGGGACATTACGAGCTCAACGTTTTCAAGCCCGTTATGGCAGCCAACATCTTACAATCTGCCCAATTGATAGGCGATGCCTGTGTAAGTTTTGATGTAAACTGTGCTGCCGGCATTGAGCCAAACCACGAGACCATTAAAACCTTGTTGAACAATTCGCTGATGCTGGTTACTGCGTTGAATACGAAAATCGGTTATTATAAAGCTGCCGAGATTGCCAATACAGCACACAAAAATGGAACAACCCTCAGAGAGGAAGCCATTAACCTTGGTTATGTAACCCCCGAAGAATATGATGAGTGGGTTAAACCAGAAGATATGGTAGGTAGCCTTAAATAGTTTATTTTAAAGACATAAAAAATGCCCGTCCAAAATTGGACGGGCATTTTTATTATGGTGATAGTGTGTGTTTACTATTTCAATTCGAAGCTGGAAGTGCCCAACAATTTCAACTTGTTGTCATAAACATTTACCATGTAATTTCCATCTTGGAAATCTCCACTAGGCTTGTTTATATAGTCACATACGTCCAAAGCATCGTTTTCGTAGTAAAAGTTTGTTCCTTTACTGTACGTAAGGGAGCTACCTTCTTCTGTAGTTTTTGTAAGACCTTCACCTAGAACGTTACCTTGTGGTCCAAGAACTTCGATATAGAATTCTCTGTCTCCAGCTTCGGCGATTAAGTTATCGGCAATCGTAAAACAAACTTTAAATTTATCAGTGGCTCTAGCTCTTCTTGTAGAAACCAATTTACCACTGTTTCTTTCTTTAATGGCGTCAACACTAATAGTGCTTAGATTAAGTGCAGAACCTTTTTCAACAGCATCGGCCAATTGAGTGTTCTGGATGATCAAAGAATCGTTGAAAACTGTTTGTTGTTCCAATTCGGCAAAAGTGCTGTCTCTTTGCATGGCCAACAAGCTGTTGGATTGCGTCAAGGAATCAACTTGTTTCAATAGTTCTTCTCTTTCAGCTTTAAGAACACTTACTTGTCTTCTGTAACGGGAAAGTGTAGCAATGTCAGCTTTCATACTGCTTACAGAATCGATATACTTTGCGATGTTATCTCTAGCAGCAACCAATTCTTCGTTGGTTGCGTTGCTTTCCAAAATAGCCTTGTCGTATTCAGATTTTAAGTTGTTCAAATCCTCTACAACCAATTCCTTCTCTTGAGTAAGGGCTTCTGTGGTTGCTTTTTTATCTTGATAAAGACTAACAGTGTAAATAATGGTTCCCAAAAGAACTACACCTAACAGACCAGCAACTACCTTCAATCCGTTATTGTTATTTTTTGTTTCAGTCATAACTTTTTGTTTTAATTGATTCTCGTTTAAGGTTATTAATCAATCGCATTTGGTTTATATACGCATCAGATTTGTATTTGGATTATTTGATTTAAAATAATGTTCACAAAAAATTACTATTCTGCCCTTTATCCCTTATTTTTAGGAGGATTTAAAAATGATTGACCATGATAAAAAATATACTTTTAACTGCAAGTGCTTTGCTGATATTCCTGATTTCCTGTAAACAGAAGGAAGAAAAGAATGAAAAAACTGCCGAAGTAGAAGAAACCACAATGGAAGTTGAAGCTCCAGTAGCCGCGGAAATAATACCTATTGAACATGCTACAGCCGTAATTGAGTGGAACGGAAATACCATTTATATAGATCCCGTTGGCGGCAAAGCAGCTTTTGAGGGGCAAAAATCGCCAGACATAATTTTTATTACCGATATACATGGCGATCACTTTAATCCAGAAACCTTAAATGAATTAAATCTTGAAGGTGTACAGATTATTGCACCCGATGCCGTAAAACTACAAATGGAGGAAAACTTATCTTCCAAAACAATTACTATGGAGAATGAAGAGACCAAAGAAATCGCTGGTTTCTCCGTAAAAGCCATTCCTATGTACAATTTGCGTGAAGAGGCCAAAGACTTCCATGTAAAAGGCAGAGGAAATGGTTATGTTTTCACCTATGGTGATGAACGTATTTATTTTTCAGGCGATACCGAAGATATTCCAGAAATGCGTTCCTTGGAAAATATTGACAAAGCATTCATTTGTATGAACCTACCCTACACCATGACCGTGGAAAGCGCTGCCGATGCAGTGTTGGAATTCAAACCCAAACAAGTTTACCCATATCACTTTAGAGGAAGACCCGAGGTAAGTGATGTTAAAAAATTCAAAACGATTGTGAACGAAGGAGATTCCGATATTGAAGTGGTACAATTGGACTGGTATCCCAACGATGATTTTTAGGTATGTGAAATAATTACCTAATTTTATCGTTAGAACAACAAACTTAATAACCAAAAAACTTGAATATGGCTCCCAAATCCCATGTTTTAGTAGTTTTGGCAATCTTTTTTGCCGTACAAGCTACCTACTCTAATCAATGTGACAATTTTTACGCTAAAGTAACCTATGCGCTCAGCCATGGCAAAAAAGCCATGAACGCTACGAATTTTGAGCATCAAATGTATTATGCCGAAAGGGCACGTACCGCTTTGGAAAAATCTGAAGCGTTTATGGCCGAATGTAGTTGCGACAAAGCCAAAAACAAAACCTTGGACGCCATGGAAACCTTGGACAAGGCCATAGAACCGGTTGACTGGGAAACTGGTAGGTTTTTCACAAAAAAGGCTCTTGGGGAAATCAACGAATTGATTACAATTATTGACCAATGTACCCTTGGTAATTCAACAACTACAACTGCGACCGTAGATTCTTCTAGTTACTACGAAGAAAATGCTGTTGAAGAAAAAACCAAAACTGCTTCCGTTAACTCTATGGAACTGGAAATGATCAAGGTTTTTGAAAAACATGCCAATGACAAACTCCAATCAGCGGAGCAAGCCATTGAGCAATTGGTGGAACTATCCAGTTCCATTGGTCCAGCCTCTGCGGGTAACAATCAAGACCCTAACAGCTTAGCAGCCCACCAAAAAGCCTATTTGGAAAAAGCAAAAAAGTTATTGGAGGAAGGCATCAAAAATCTCGGCGGAGAAGAATAATTTTCTCCTTTTTTAACGAATCAATTTTTTGTACTTGATACGCTTGGGCATAATATCCGTTCCCAAGCGTTTCTTTTTGTTCTCCTCGTAATCAGAGAAAGAGCCTTCAAAGAAATATACTTGCGAATCGCCTTCAAAAGCAAGGATGTGGGTACAAATCCTATCCAAGAACCACCTGTCATGCGAAATGATCACCGCACAGCCTGCAAAGTTTTCCAGACCTTCTTCCAAAGCACGAAGCGTATTTACATCCAAGTCGTTGGTAGGCTCATCCAAAAGCAACACATTGCCTTCTTCTTTTAATGTCATCGCCAAATGGAGGCGGTTACGTTCCCCTCCGGAAAGCATGTTCACCTTTTTGTTCTGCTCACTTCCTGAAAAATTGAATCGGCTCAAATAGGCGCGTGAATTTACTTGCCTTCCTCCCATCATAATCAATTCTTGGCCGTCGCTAAAATTCTCCCAAATGGTTTTTTCGGGATCAATATTGGAATGCGATTGGTCCACATAGGCCAATTTTGCAGTTTCACCAACGATAAACTCCCCTTTATCGGGAGTCTCCTCGCCCATGATCATTTTAAAAATAGTGGTCTTACCGGCACCGTTCGGGCCAATAATACCAACAATCCCTGCCTGTGGTAGGTTAAAGTTCAAGTTTTCGTATAACAATTTGTCACCGAAAGCTTTGCTTACATCCTTGGCCTCGATCACATTGGTTCCCAAACGTGGTCCATTGGGAATATAAATTTCCAACTTCTCCTCCATCTGTTTTTGATCTTGGCTCAGGAGTTTGTCATAATTCTTTAAACGGGCTTTTTGCTTTGCCTGTCTTCCTTTGGCGCCTTGGCGAACCCAATCCAACTCTCGTTCCAATGTTTTTTGGCGTTTGGAAGCTTGTTTGCTCTCCTGCTCCAATCGTTTCGCTTTTTGATCCAACCAGCTAGAGTAGTTTCCTTTCCAGGGAATACCCTCTCCGCGGTCCAGTTCCAAAATCCAACCAGCCACATTGTCCAAGAAATAACGGTCGTGTGTTACAGCGATAACCGTTCCTTTATATTGTGCCAAATGGTGCTCCAACCAATGTACCGACTCGGCATCCAAGTGGTTGGTAGGCTCATCCAACAAAAGCACGTCCGGTTCTTTCAACAACAAACGGCACAATGCCACTCTTCTACGCTCACCGCCGGAAAGTACGCTTATTTTCTTGTCAGATTCTGGAGTACGAAGGGCATCCATCGCAATCTCCAGTTTTGTATCCAATTCCCAAGCATTGGAAGCATCTATCTGATCTTGAAGCGCAGCTTGCTTGTCCATCAACTTTTGCATTTTGTCCGCATCCTCATATACTTCGGGCAGACCGAACATATCGTTGATTTTATTGTACTCATCCAAAATGGCGACGGTTTCGGCAACACCTTCCTTTACCACTTCAAGAACGGTTTTATCCTCATCCAACTGTGGCTCCTGCTCCAAATAACCAACAGAATAACCTGGAGAGAAAACCACATCCCCCTGATAATTTTTATCGACCCCTGCGATTATTTTCAACAAGGTGGATTTACCCGAACCGTTTAGACCCAAAATTCCAATTTTGGCGCCATAGAAAAAGCTTAGGTATATGTTTTTAAGTACAGGGGTGTTGGCCGTTTTAAAGGTCTTGGTAACCCCAGACATTGAAAAAATGACTTTTTTATCGTCTGACATCTACTATAAATTAAATGGTTTAAGAAAAAGAGGCTATACTCTGCCTTTTAAGGCGTTGAACACCCAAGCTACGGCAAAAAATCCAATTCCAACAGCAGCAAAGCCCCATCCTGCTACTTCATCATATTTAAAAGCTCCAAGTGCTATCATACCCAAACCTACCAAAATCATAATCCATGTGGCATAGGCCAGCACTGTGTTCTTATTCATAATCATTGTTTAAATTTCTGAAGGGTTTCAAATATCGTAAAAATAGATATAATGTAAAGTTATTATTAAGGATTATGTTTCAAAAGGGAAGCTTACACCACTTTTTTCCCTGACCTTGTCCAACAACTCTGATAAATCCAAGCTATTTTGATGTGACCATAGGTCACTTTCAATTTTGTTTTCACGCAAACATTTGTGCACCTCCAAAATCTCGTAGTAGTAGCCAATTCCCGTTAAAGGCAAACTGAACTTATTGGTTTTATCATCTTTTGCCAAGGTATACTCGTCTGCTTCGTGCCATCTAGGTTTTAAAAACAACTGTCCTTTGCTACCTGATATTTCAGCCTCCATTTTAGAATCGCTTGTAAGTCCGCTATAGAGGATTGATTGGGCTTCTTTATAATCAAAAATCATACTGGTTTGGAGTTCTGTTCCATTTTCATGGAACTTGGATGTAGCCATAATATCATCTGGCATGCCCAACAACAAATAAGATAGAAAAATGGGGTAAATACCTATATCCAATATACTGCCCGAAGCTAAATCGGGATTTAATAATCTAGAGTCCAAATCTCTGTCCAAACCGTAAAATGCAAAATCCGCATGGATGTATTTCAAATCACCCACCACCCCTTCATCAACCAATTGCTTTACTTTTTTGATGGATGGATTGAACCTAGACCACATGGCCTCCATTAAAAATGCGTTGTTTTGTTTGGAAGCATTTACCTGTTCCACCACTTCCGCCCTATTGACGCCCATTGGTTTTTCACAAAGTACCCCAATACCATTTTCAAGGGCTTTTACGGACAATTCCTTATGAAAATTATGCGGTGTGGCTATATAAACCACATCTACTGTTCCTGACCGGAACAATGCATCATAACTTCCAAAAGTGTGTTGTACATTATAGTCATTTGCAAAAGCTTCGGCACGTTCCAATGACCTTGATGCCACCGCAGCAATCTCGGCATCATCAACGAGCATAAGGTCCGATACAAATTTTCTAGCTATTTTTCCTGGGCCAACAATGCCCCATCGTATTTTGGTTTCCATAGAGTTCAAAAGTAATAATTATAACTCCTTATCTTTAACCAACTAAATGAATTTTCAAAAAGAATGGATATAAACTTCAATAAGAACGAAGACCACAATAAATTAAAACTTTCAGACCTGAACCGTAGATTGGCCAAAGTGAAACTCGGCGGTGGTAAAAGTCGTATTGAAAAGCATCATGCCAAAGGCAAAATGACTGCAAGGGAACGTATTGATTATTTACTGGATGATGATGGACAATCCATTGAAATAGGTGCTTTTGCCGGGGAAAACATGTATGAGGAACACGGTGGATGTCCCTCGGGCGGTGTTGTGGTAAAAGTGGGTTATGTGCAAGGCAAACAATGTGTTGTCGTGGCGAACGATGCTACCGTAAAAGCGGGTGCCTGGTTTCCCATTACCGGAAAGAAAAACCTACGCGCACAGGAAATTTCCATCGAAAATAAGTTGCCCATTATTTATTTGGTGGATAGTGCAGGGGTATATTTACCCATGCAGGACGAGATTTTCCCTGACAAAGAACATTTTGGACGCATTTTTAGAAACAATGCCGTGATGAGCAGTATGGGAATTACCCAAATTGCAGCCGTTATGGGTAGTTGCGTAGCTGGTGGTGCCTACCTGCCCATTATGAGTGACGAAGCTTTGATCGTCGACAAAACTGGGAGCATATTTTTAGCAGGAAGTTACTTGGTAAAGGCTGCCATCGGGGAGAGTATTGACAACGAAACCTTGGGCGGCGCTACGACGCATTCCGAAATTAGTGGAGTAACAGATTACAAAGCCAAGGACGACAAGGATGCTTTGGACAAAATAAAGAACATCGTAGATAAAATCGGGGATTTTGACAAGGCGGGCTTCAATCGGGTTGAAGCCAAGAAACCGGTCGAGAATCCTGATGATATTTTTGGCATATTGCCCGCATCCCGAAGCGACCAGTACGATATGTTGGAAATTATAAAGCGTTTGGTGGACGATTCCGAATTTGAGCAATACAAAGAGGGTTACGGCAAAACAATACTAACAGGCTATGCCCGCATAGATGGTTGGGCCGTAGGCATTGTAGCCAATCAAAGAAAGGTTGTCAAAACCAAAAAGGGTGAGATGCAGTTTGGCGGTGTCATCTATTCCGATTCCGCGGACAAGGCAACCCGATTTATTGCCAATTGCAATCAAAAGAAGATTCCACTTGTGTTTTTACAAGACGTTACCGGATTTATGGTGGGCAGTAAAAGTGAGCATGGCGGTATTATAAAAGATGGTGCCAAAATGGTGAATGCCGTTAGCAATTCGGTAGTGCCCAAATTTACCATTGTAATTGGCAACAGCTACGGAGCGGGAAATTACGCCATGTGCGGAAAAGCTTATGACCCAAGATTGATTGTAGCCTGGCCAAGTGCCGAACTTGCCGTTATGAGCGGAAATTCTGCCGCAAAAGTGCTTTTGCAGATTGAAAAGGCAAGTTTAGAAAAAAGTGGAAAACCAGTAGATGCCGAAAAAGAGAAAGAACTTTTTGATAACATAAAGCAACGGTACGATGACCAAATATCTCCCTATTACGCTGCAGCCCGACTTTGGACGGACGCCATAATCGACCCGTTGGATACCCGTAAATGGATTTCCATGGGGGTTGAGGCCGCCAATCATGCTCCCATTATAAAGCAATTTAATATGGGAGTGCTACAAGTATAATTTATTTGCTTTGGGCCATTGGTGAGGGAAGAGTAAAATCAAACAAATGCCGATTGGCCCCTTTGGTGCCCAAACGATAAACCTTAATCTCTTTGCTTTGCAATTTGCTGCCGTAGTTGCGGTAAATGGTAACTTTTAGGTAAGAGGGCGTCAATTGTTTGTTGCCATGGTAGGTTGCATTTATCCTCCAGATGCCCGGCAATTCATCATCAAGCAAAAAGTCGGCCATGGAATAGCCCAATTTCTTTTCGGAACGAATCCTCTCTGGCATTTCGGCCAAGGTATGTTTCCAGTTGAAATATTGATTGCTTGGGTTTACAAACTGCAAATCGAACTCGGCTTCCGAATCGTTCCACTCAAAAACAAGTCTAGCAGCATATTTAGCTTCCTTATCCTTTTTTCTATCCTTGATTTTTAAGGTGCTGTTCTCCAGAGTGAACAAATTCTTGATTTCGCGCTTCATGATCATCCCCAGTTCCATACTATCCACAGGCAACATTCCCTCATCCTGAAGATATGCATGCCTTGCATACAAAGTGGTTGCGGACTTGGGTTGATCCAAATTACGATAGCTATTGGCCATATCTATAAAGCTTTGGGCATAATCAGGACGTAATGAATAAACTTTTTTATAGATTTCATGCGCCTTTTCGTACCTCTCCTCGCTCTCCAACGTGTAGGCGAGCGCTTTCAGCATCACTGGGTTTTTATCGGTTACATTTATAAATCTTTCCAAAATTTCCTCTGCAAAGTCCTCCTCCCCGCGTTCCTCATAAAAATAAGTATAGGAATCCAAAAGAAAATACGGGTGATTACCGTAGGTTCCCTTCATTTTACTGTAAATGTTTTTGGCTGTTGCTGCGGATTCACTTTGGTAAAGTCGTTCTAAATAAACGGGCAATGTTTGCGCATCTATTCTTTCTTTTACCTGACCTTCCTTTACAAAATTGTTTCTCAGTCTAGCTTGATCGAAAGGTTTATTGTTTTCACGTGGAGTAACTGTGCCGGTTTTGGTGTTGATTACAACAACACCTCCCACACCAAGTGTACCATACAGGGATGTTGCCGTCAATGAAGATATAAAGGCTATTCTCTTCACATTTCCCAGAAGTTGGCTGCAATTAACTTTAGTCAAAACCACACCATCCACATCGAAAACCGCTATGCTTTTGTGTGAAGATACACTTTGAATCGATCTCATTTTTACAATCAGTTCGTCCGTTGTAAGATTACAAAATGCATTTACACCTGCAAACCGTCCAACAATCAATGAATTCAAGTTGGGTGCTCTATCAATTTCATCTTCACCAATTATTCGTAAAGGAAAACTTGACGTCTCTTGATCCATATAACCAAAAGAAGATTTTATAATTTTAGGGCTTGAATTATATTCTAATTCCATTTCTTTCTGCCCTTTTAAAATAGATTTAGATACGACCACTTCATCCAATGCTTCGATTCTAGGTTGCATGGCTATGTTCAAAATTCGGGTAATATCTTCAACGATAATGGTGACGGTATCCATACCCATGTAGGTATATTGAATTTCTTCACGGGTCTTGGCCATAATTCGGTATTGGCCCTCGGCATCAGACGCCGTTTTACATCCAGTAGCCAAATTGGCAATCTGAACGTTGGACAATGCCAATTTACCATCAGTGACACGTCCTTTGATCTGATTTTGACCATAGGCCATACCAGAAAACAAAATAAATACTCCTGTAAAATATAGCAACCTCATAGCAACTTGAAAATTAGAAGGTTACTAAATCTACAAAAAAATAATCAGTTCCCTAAATGCGATTTTGGCCTTGGGACCAACAATAATTCGGTTTGTCGTCCATTAATGTATCGAAACCCATCTTCACCAAAAAAACCAGGTTCTTCCAGCATTATGCGGATGTCCCTGTTCCATTCGGGGATGTTTACGGTGGCATTCAGTTCAATAGCATAGGCGGTGTTGGGATTTAAGGGATAGTTTTCACCATCATCTTTCATAACCCCGCCTTGTGCATCCCACATACCAATAGTGGTCCCGGCAGAGTGTCCATAGGTACCCAAAGGATGTGTATAAATTGATGGTCTTAGTCCAGCAACTTTCGCATCTTGCAGGGCTTTGGCCAAAATCTCGTTGCCTACCCTGCCCGCTACCATGTTTTGGGTGAGAAAGTCTTGTACACGGTTACCATCATATAAAGCGTTCACCAAAAAAGAGGGGGCTTCGGTTTCTTCTGGTTTAAGTAAGTAGGCCAGTTCCTGGCAGTCCGTATTTAAACGCAAGTAGGTGATTCCAAAATCGCAGTGCAACAGATCCCCTTGTTGGATGACTTCGTCATCTGGTCTTCCCGAAAAAGAATATAGGTGACCTACCAACTCTTCACTTGTCCGCTGAACATCCACGGTAGGATGAAACCAAGTCTCCAGACCCAAATCCGTAACTTTTTGACGCATCCACCATTCCACTTCGGTGGTGGTGGTAACGCCAGGCGTAATCACCTTTTCCGAGAAAGCTTCGGCGATAATGTCGTGGGTAATATCCGTCAACTGATTAAAAATGGTCATTTCCCGAGGTGTACGGGTCTCTATCCAACGTACTGCCAGTTGTTCTGCGGAAACCACTTTGGATCGGTATTTTTTAGGTAGATTGGACATAAACTCATCGTAATCCGTTTTATCAAGACCATCGGCTATGTTGTGGTCCTTGGAAAAATTGAGCCCTATTTTCTCAGGGTTCCGTTCGGTAATCAATTCCATCAAACGTTTCCACTGATTGGGCTCTTTGTCCTTATCCCAAGCGGAAATAATGCTTTTTCCGATATTATAACGGGAGACGGCCAATTTATCTATTGTGTTGTTCTCCTTATTCCTATAAAAGAGGATGATAGTCCTTCGTCTTGCATTCAACCATGTTGCGGGAAGCATCGTCTTAAGAACAGGGTCTTCGTTGTATTCACGGGATATTAATATCCACATATCCAATCCGGTCTCGTCCATTAATTTAGGCAGTAAATTATTGAACCTATCCTCAAGGATTTCGTCCACTACCCTCGCACGTTCCACTTCGGGGAGTATTTGTTGGGAAATGGCAATAAAGGGCAATAGCAGTACTATTAGGTTGATGGTTTTTCGCATGGTTGATTTTTTAGTTTGATGCTTATAAAATTAAGCAATCAGCTGAATTGTTTTTTTCCTATTGATTTTTTTAGTTGCAGTTTCCGAGAAGGCTTTTACAAAATAAACCTCCTTGGGCACCTCGTATTTTGATAGCGTTTTTAATTCCTTGATGGTTTGATGCAGTTCACGCCCATCGGTTGAAACGCCTTCTACTAAGAGCACTAATTTTTGTCCCAAAGTTTCATCTGGTATGCCAGTAACAAAAAAGCGTGATTGTATTACACTTGATAGTTTTTCCTCAATCGTTTCGGGAACCAATTTGATTCCGCCCGAATTGATTATGGAATCATACCTGCCCAGCCATTTAAACTTGGTGTTACTTACAAGTTCCACAAAATCATTGGTGACGACTTTCCGGTCTGAAATTTTAGGTGCATCAATTACCAGACACCCCCTATTGTCTTGGCTTACAAAAACATGGGGCAGCGTCTCAAAACTATTAACTGAATCATCAGTTATTCGTTTTATGGCAATATGGGTTATGGTCTCTGTCATCCCATAGGTTTCGTAAGCTTCAACAGTTAGCGTAAGCTTGCTTTGCAAACTTGAATCCACGGGTGCTCCACCAATAATCAGTTTGTTGACCCTTACTAAATCTTTCAAGGAATTTTGGGCCTGTAAGGGCACCATGGCCACAAAATCGTAGGTTTTATTAGTATTTGACAAGGGTGTCGATGAGGGTTCCACACAATCCAAATGTAAACCGAGAACCATGGCTCGTACCAACATCATTTTACCAGCAATTCCGGCACATGGCAAACACAAAAGGGCCTTATGCTTGGGCTCTAATTTAAAATATGTTCCCGTAGCCAGTGCGGAATTTACCATTTGCTTTTTTTTAAGCACTATGGTTTTAGGTTTGCCCGTAGATCCAGAAGTGTGGACTTTCATTGTTGACTCATCCGAAGACCAGTCCAACAAAAAGTCTCCAATGCTTTTTTCAAACGGCTTTCCTTCCTTTATGAGGGTTTGACCTATTTTAGGTAGACCTTCAAAATTTGATGGAATATTGTTTAACCTAAAATCGGGGTGGACATTATGCCAAGTCGGATGCTCCATCGCTAATTGCTACATATTCTTCTTTGGTCAACACTTTTCCAAAAAGGCGTTCGTTCCAGTTCTTCCAGCCGTATTTTTTTGAGAAAATAAACAGCAAAATGGGATAAACCACAAAAACAGGAATCAGAACATCCCAGCCCAATACGGGTTCCGAAACATCTTTATAAAGTGAGTTGGTTTGGAAGGCTGTCCAGTCCGCCGTAACCAGAATGGCCGTAAAAAAATTATTGGCTGCATGGAAACCTAAAGGTAATTCCAGTCCTTCATCCATTAAAGTCAATATGCCAAGAAAAAAACCGGTTCCTATATAATATACCAAAACACCATAGCCCAATTTCTCTACCTCTGGGTTAAAAATGTGCAATAGTCCAAAAAGTGAGGAACTTATCAAAAATGGAAGCCATTTGTTCTTTGAAGCAATTCCAATGGCCTGCATTAAATAGCCGCGGGTAAAGTATTCTTCAAAACTGGTTTGGACAGGGATAAAAATTACTGAAATAATGACCAACATAAAGAATGGTCCAGGATTAAAATCGAACTCATAGTTTTCGGGAGACAGATACACATCCAGGAAAACCAGTCCAGATGAAATTATCCCCCAAAGGAAAAAGGAAAAAGCGATTCGTCTCCAATCAATCCCTTTTCTAGAAGTGGTGAAATCCTTGAATGGCAACTTATGAATGAACTTTACAACAAACCATAAGCTTACCATTCCTCCCAAAAAGGTCAGGAGTACCAAAAGAAAAAACAAGTTGAGACCTAGAGTCTCGGCCATAGCACCATAATCCGTCGGTATGGAATTCATAAAATCCGACTTTAAAATCAAGGCGAAAATAAGGGGAATTCCTCCAAGCACCTGCCAACCAATAAAAACAATCAACAAACCGACCAAATACCTCCAACGCTCTGTAAATCCTTTATACGCTTGCTCTATGTACATATTTCTTGAATTAAATCCATATCCCAGCCATTTGTTCGGCTGTAAAAAAGCTTGCCCTCGGCTACTTCCAAAGGACTTGCTATATTGTTGGTAAAAAGGCTACCTGTTCCCAACCCTTGCGGCATTGTTGTGTCCAGCGAATACGTATACTGTGCAATGGCGTTTAGCCCAATATTGCTTTCCAGCGCACTTGTAATCCACCAACCAATGCTTTGTTTTTCTGCTAAATCTATCCACTCTTGGCTACCTTTTATCCCGCCGACCAAACTTGGTTTCAATATGATATATTGCGGTTGTATGGTTTGTAGCAATTTTTCTTTTTGTGTTACATCAAAAACTCCAATCAATTCCTCGTCCAATGCAATGGGCAATGGTGTTTTTTTGCAAAGCTTGGCCATTTCTTCCCACTGACCTGCTTTTATGGGCTGTTCAATTGAATGTATTTTAAATTCCGACAATTTTTCCAATTTTTCCATGGCTTCTTCGGGTGAAAACGCTCCATTGGCATCTACACGCAGTTCTATTTCTTCTGGGGTAAAATTTTTTCGGATGGATTTAAGGATAGAAACTTCTTTTTCAAAATCAATGGCTCCTATCTTCATTTTGATGCAGCCAAAACCATCTTTCAGTTTTTGCTCCAATTGTTTTAGCATATAAGCCTCGTCGCCCATCCAAATAAGCCCGTTTATGGGTATTGGGGATCCCTTTTTCGTAAAATCGGACGGAAAAAGCTCAAACGGGTCTTTGGATTGTAACGACAACAAGGCCTGTTCCAGCCCAAACTGAATGGACGGATAAGCCCTTAAATGATGCAACAATTCATCTTTTCCTAAATGGATGTTATTGCAGGCCCAAGCAAGTTGTTGTTCATAATCGGGCAGGTCATCAACGCTCAATCCGCGCAATATTCCGCACTCCCCTATTCCAAATGCATTAGCATCTTTAAGGATGATGTACCAAGTTTCTTTTTGGGTCATTACACCGCGCGAGGTACCGCTGGGGACTTTAAAATTAAGGGTATACTTTTTAGAGCTTGCTTTCATGAAGTAGGCCAAATTTAAGTATCATTATTTGAATATCCCTTTAGCGAGAGAAAAATAAATCAACTAAAGTTGAACCAAAACCGTACCCCTTCAACTTCCCTATCTATGTTCAATTTGGATTGAAGTTGATTCACCAATCGGTTGATAAGGCGAATGCCCATGGAGGAGTGGGCACGTTCATCGGTATCTTCCGGTAGCCCTATACCATTGTCGGTATATTCAAAATAGCCTTGATCACCGTTTTTACGCAGGTGGATGTAGATTTTACCGTTGTCATCGTTATCGGGAAAGGCGTACTTGAAAGAATTGGATACAAGTTCGTTCAAAATCAAGCCAAAGGGAATCGCCCGATCAATGTCCAGTTCGGTGCCTTCTGCATCAATGGTAATGCTGATGTTGTGACCTCCTTTTTTGTAGACGGATTGCACACTGTTGATCAAACTCTCGATGTATCCTTGCATTTCTATCACCGAAAGGTCATCGTTCTGATACAATTTTTGATGGATCAAAGCCATGGCCTTTACCCTGCTCTTGCCTTCTTCCAGAGCCACAATCGCAGCTTTGCTTCGCGTGTTCTTGGTCTGTAGGCTCAACAAACTGCTTACCATTTGCAGGTTGTTCTTTACCCTATGGTGAATCTCTTTTAAAAGAGAATCTTTTTCCACAAGGGAGTTTTCAATAATATGCTTCTGTTCGGCGATCAATCGTTGGTTTTTGATACTCTTTAAATAGGCATATACCAATCCAGCAAAGCCCAAAAGGGTAAATATCAAGGAAATGAACACCAAGTTGATTCGTTCATCCTTGGCTTTCATCTCGCTACGGGCCAGTTCGTTTATTCTTTTTTGCTCATCTATGAGCCTTTGGGAATTTTCCAAGTCCTCGTTGGCAACAATGGTGACCAATTGTTGTTTTATAAGTGCTGATTGTTTTTTTGATAACGAATCCTTGATTCTTTCATTACGCTTGTAATAGATCGAGGCGTTTTTATAGTTTTCGACCTTGTCATAAAAAGCTGCCAGCAAACTGTTCTTTTTTATGGTCTGGAGCACCGAGATATTGTCGAACTCAACGTCTAAATATTTTTTTGCCGCAGAAAAACGATCCATTTGCAAATTGGCCTCGGCCAAGTAAAGGGTGTTTTCCACAACTTCGCTTTGATCCTTATTATTTGGTGATTTATTTAAGGTTTCTATACTGGTTTCCAAAAGTGGGATTGCCTCTTCATATTCGCCAAGCATTACATGACATTTTGCAATGTTCCCCTCTATTTCTGCCTTTAACAGATTACTTTCAAATATATCCGATTCACTTTTTTGGGTAGAAATATCGTTGATATACACATCCAAATAAGCCTTTGCTTTTTTTAATTCGCTCAAGGCCGTCGGTGCAGAGTCGTCCAACCTTAAATAGTTGCCCACCTTACTATGGTATTTTGCCAAACCATAGGAATCGTTGTCCGCAATGGTTGGCTTTACCTCCATTATATATTGGTTACGGGCTTTTCTATACAATCCTAGATTGCTGTAGATGTCGTAAAAAGAAACATTATTGGTCAATCCAAGCTCGCGCTTTTGTTTTCGGATTTCAATCTGTTTATCAAACAATTGGAGGTTGGCGTAGTTATCATCGAGGACATCCAAAACTATTCGCCGGGAGTCAGCATCCAAGGAATCCTTAATCTCGTACAGTTCCATAGCCAAGGCTGTGCTTTTATCATATTCGCCCAAATCGTTGTACACCTGTGCCTGCATTACTTGGTAAAGGTGCGAAGCTGTAGTATCTTGAGTTTTTTGGGCGTTGGCCAAATAAATTTTGATGGTATCCAACCAATCGTAGGCAGAATTTACATTGTACCGATCCAAGGAATTGAAAAAAACCTCGAACCGCTGAGAAGCTTGGTCGGTATCCTGAAACTCTTTGAGGACACTTTCCTCTTCATCTACAGCGTTTTGTGCAGATGAATTGAAAAGAAAAACAAAAAATACCGTGGTAAATAAAAATTTTACGTAACGTCCCATTAATTTAATTGATATAGCGACCACGGATTGTTTCCGCGGGCCCTATATTATTATCGTGCCCTTTTTTCCTTTATTGCCCCGACATCCAATTCAATTCAAAAAACGGAACATTGTACCGAATTGCCACGTATGGGGTATATAAAGAACGTTAGTTTTCCCACAAAATTAAATCCAATAGGAAAGAGTTGACCACTATTGTTGTGAAAGTGTTGTTTTCTGTTGTGAAAACAGAATTTCTGTATGTCAAAATGCATTTTGTCGATGTTTTGTGCTTTTTATGGAATATTTGGATTGGCACAAAGAGCATAAAATTGAAAAAGGTCCTGCTTTTTACAACAAGACCCTTTTACGAGAACACTATATGAAAATGAAAAAATTACTTTCTGATTTATTAACACTGCTAAAGTATGGGCGTAAGGCATTGTATAAAAAATATTGTTGTGAACTCCTTAAAAATTGTTGTCTCCCCCTTTAAAAAATGTTGCCACAAAAAAAAGTGCCCCTAAAGGCACTTGTATATGGTATGTTCCAACTAACATTAACTGTTCATGGATGACAATATAAATTCTTTAAAATCCTTGGAAATCGGAATCAGATTGTTGTTGATCATAATATCCTTGGAGTTGATGGCATCAATGTGGTCAACATTGACAATGTAGGATTTATGGGCCCTATAGAACTTGTTCTTTGGCAATTTTTCCAAATAATCCTTTAAGGGGGATCGTACCAAAAACTTTTTATCGGCCGTATTAACTTCCAAATAAACATTGTCCGCCTTTATAAATTGGATATCACAAAACTGGATCCTATAGTACAGATGTTGTTTTTTTACAAAGATGGAATCCTTTAAAACGGAGTTGGAAGTAATTTCATCGGCTTCGTCCGCTACTTTGTCTATTCCTTTTTTGGCATAGTTAAAGTTGGATAACGCAATCTCTATTGACGTATAAAGGTCTTGTTGCTCAAAGGGTTTCACCAAATATCCGTCCGGTTTTACCGTTTTGGCATTTTCAACGGTGGCCCGATCCGAGTTGGATGTAACGAATATGAAAGGAATGTTATATGTGTCCCGGATATGTTTGCCAAGGTCGATACCTGTTTTGTCCGATGCCAAAATGATATCGATGAGCACCAAATCAACATGATTGTTCTTTAAGACATCTACTGCTTGCTCGTAAACTATGACATTGTCAACAATTTCATAGCCGATTTCCTCTAGCATGGATTGCATGTCATCAGCTATGATGACATTATCCTCTACGATTAAAATTTTTATCGGATGTTCCAAGGTTCCTTTAAGTTTATTTGGTTGTAAATCAAATTTACAAAAAAATATTAACAGAAATTAAGAATAACAACGCCAATAAAAAAGTACTGAGTGCCACTTTTTTTAATTCGATGTCCAATTCCCCCGGATCTTTGGTCATCATCACTTTTCGTAAATGGATCAATAATGGCACAAAGGCCACCATAAAGAAGGATTGTTTCCAATCAAAGTCCTCCATCCAAAGATATAATGCAAAACTGATCAAGGCCATAAAAATCAAAAGGAAATGGTAGCGTTTTCCATTCTTAAAACCCATTTTAACCACCATAGTAATCTTGCCATGCTTTTTATCGGAGACTATATCTCTGAGGTTGTTCAAGTTCAACACGGCTACGCACAAAAGACCGATGGAGATTGCGGGCAAAAGCGAGGACCATCCCAAAGATTTTGTATAGAGAAACATACTGCCCAGTACGCCCAACAAACCAAAGAAAAGGAATACAAATAGGTCTCCCATACCCCTATATCCATACGCATTGGCCCCTACGGTATATGTAATGGCGGCCCAAATACTCAATAGACCCAATAGTAAAAAAAGAAGTATGTAGGGTACATTTTCCAAGCCAAACGCCAAATAAATAAGAGCCAAGGCAATCAACAAGCTAATAATTATAGATGCAACTATGCCCTTTTTTAATGCCCTTTTGGTAATGGTTCCACTTTGTATTGCCCGTGCCGGACCAATTCTATCCTCGTTGTCCGTTCCCTTTACACCGTCGCCATAATCGTTGGCAAAATTGGAGGTTACCTGAAAACCAACAGTGGTCAACAGGGCCAAAATAAAGATGGGCAGTTCAAATTGACCTTCCAACATGGCCAAGGCGGTGCCTACAATTATTCCAGATAAAGAAAGAGGGAGTGTGCGCAGTCTAGCAGCCTGTACCCAAGCCTTTGTGTTTCCCAAGATTAATACGGATCTTCTATTTTAACTCTTTGACCATCCTTGTACGATGCAACAAATGCATCTTGGAAACCCATTTGAACCAATTGCTGCCTAAATTTTTGAGCTTCTTCCAAGGTTTCAAAATTACCAAGGGAATAGGCATAAAACGGATTGGTCTTTACAAAAAGGGTGTTGGTCAATGCTTCGGAAGCCAAGGTTACATTGTTTTCCACAAAAGATTTTACCTGAACTGAATAAATTTTTTCCTTGTTCAAAAACTCTTTGGCCAAGTAAAACTCCTTTACCAAACTGAGCTCTTCGTTCTGGGACCTAAGGTTATCTATCCTAGCCTTGATTACATCCAAACTATCTATGGAAACAAGTACATTACTTTGATTTTCGAAAGATTGCTTGCTACTAAGGCCTGCAGTAAAAGATGTAATGGCCAAGGTACCGATCACGAACAGCCCCACGAAACTCAAAAGAATGTTCCGCTGTAGTTTAATTTTACGAAGATCTTTGTTCTTGAACTTTATCTGATCGAGCAGTCTTTCGTTTATAATCTGGGCCTTATCTATATCCTTATGAAGGTCCAACAAATCGCTTTCTTCAATAAAAGGCATGCTGTGGAGGAGTTTTATGTTATATGTTATGCTAAAAACATAACAACCAATAAGTTAATATGAATCCTTACAAAAATAGGATTTTTGTCCAAAGAAAAAAACTTTACTGCTCGAAAGCTTGAAAGAAACTGGTATCAACAAGGTTTTCATCACAATAAATGAATCCCGTCATCCTGAATATTGATTTTGCGCTGTCGGTACAAAATGCCCGCTCCCTTTTTAAAAGCCTTCTTGCTCAAGTGCAAGATTTTCTTGATGTCTTCCGGTGATGATTTATCGTGCAAAGGCAAAAAACCGTTGTTCTCCTCTAGTTTTTCCAAAATTATTTTGGCTGTTGGTTCCAACATTTTGGCTCCAATGGGCTGTAAGGATATATCTATCTTTTTATCGTCCCGTACATTTTTGATGAATCCCCTTAAACGGTCGCCGATAGCGATGGGTTTAAAAATATCGCTGTCAAATATAAGCCCCTTGTGCCTGTCATCCACTATTACTTCCCAACCCAACGGAGTTTTCCGATAGACCAAAAGGTCAACTTGATCATTCTGCTCGTATTCTACATTTTCGTTGGAAAGGAACTTATCCACCCGGCTAGATCCAGTGAGACGCATGCTTTCATCATCCATATAACAATGAACAATGTATTTGTTTCTCCCCTCCATCCTTTCGGACTGTTCCCTAAAGGGAACAAGTAGGTGTTTTTCCAGCCCCCAATCCAAAAAAGCGCCGTAATTCCCAACTTCAACCACTTCCAAATAGGCAAAACCGTTCCGAACAATCTTCGGTTTTAAGGTTGTGGATATGGGCCGTTCGGCATTGTCCAGATAACAGAACACTTCCAAATCTTGATCTATTTCAAAATCTTCGGGCACATATTTGTTCGGTAAAAGTATTTCCGTGCCCTCATCATCTCCCAAAAAAAGTCCTATACTGGTGCTTCTTAGCACCTTAAGGGTATTGTAGTTTCCCAATTCTATCATTCGGCAAAGGTAGCTGTAAATTATGGGTCTAAAAAAAGCTGCCCTTCAAGAGCAGCCCTTCTTAACTGTATTAACCTATTAATTTTATTAAAAATAATAAATACCACTAATTATAAACCGATTCTTTTCCAAAATGCTTGGTCAACATATAGTAAATTACAGCGCGGTGTTTGTTCTTTTCTGACTTTCCGTACGCATCAATAACACTATTGATAGATTCCATCAATGCTGGTGTTTCGGCAAGACCCAATTTTTTGATCAAGAAATTGTTTTTAACCGTCTCCAATTCCTTCTCATCGGAACCTGAAACTTTGGAGGCATCTAAATTATAAATTGCAGGACCCAGTCCTATAGCCACTTTGGTCAACAAATCCATGTCTGGTGCTTGCCCGAATTTACTTTTGATGTCGGCTGCGTATTTTTCGATCAGTTCGTCTCTTTTGCTCATAATTGGTCAGTATTCTTAATTAATTTATAGCTAAGGCCTAAGATATGAAATCGAAGTACCCAAGCAAAATTTTATTGTTCAATACTCGTGGTGTTGTGACTTCCAAGATTTTCGGTTTGTCCGATTTTGAATAGAATTCTGCCAAACCTTGTTTCAGTTCTGTTTGATTTTGGGCAGTAATATGTTCAAAACCGTACATATTGGCCAAGTGCTGGGCCGATAATTCGTGATTGGTCTCAAAAAAGGTCTCAAACTCTTCCGTTTCCTCCATGCCTGGTAATATCCTAAAAATTCCACCACCCGAATTATTGATGAGCACAATCCTAAAATCTGGACGTATATAGTTGTTCCACAAGGCATTGCTGTCGTAAAAAAAGCTTAGGTCGCCTGTAAACAACACAGTCGGTTCTTTACTGTAAATAGAACTTCCCACGGCTGTTGATGTAGTACCGTCTATACCACTTGTGCCCCGGTTGCAGAATACTTTCAATGATGCGTCCAAAGGAAAAAGCTGCGCATACCTCACCGTGGAACTGTTTGCCAAGTGCACCTGATACCCTTTGGGTATGTTTTCGATGATACGATCAAAAACGCTAAAATCGGAAAATGGAATTTTCTTAAGATAGGCATCTCGTTTTGCTTCGTACTTATTCGTTTTGCTTTCCCAAAACGCCTTGTAATCGCTTGCTGGATTGCTATTTTCCAAAACAATTTTTTTGAAAAACAGATTGGGATTTGTCTTGATGTGCCTTGTTAAGCAATAAAAAGTGTCGTTAGCCTTTTTGGAGTCGATGTGCCAATGTTGCTTGGGCTTATATTCCCGTAAAAATGCCTTTATTTTTTTGGAAACAATCAATCCTCCAAAAGTTACCAAAAGTTCTGGTTGCAAAGCTGTAAAAAGTTTTTCTCTGTTTTTCGATTTTTCAATTGGCGCAATAATACTATCAATACTTTCGAAGAATTCCGGATGGTGCAAATTGGATGTGGTTTCGGTAAACACCAATGTGTTTGGGTCCTGTGCCAAGCTTTCCAAAACTTCTGCTTCAATCGCGCTGGGTTGGTTTACGCCCACCAAAACCAGTTTTCGTGCACTATTGTTCCAAACCTTCGCTAATTCGACCCAATTCTCCTCGCTTGAAGATTTTTGTTCCAAGTATTTTCCATCATCTTTAATTTGTACCGAAGGCTCCTCTGTCCTGCCGTACAAAGGCTCCTCAAACGGAACATTGATATGAACCGGACACGTTTCATCAAAAGCTAGCGCAAGAGCCTTGGCAATTTCCCGTTCATTGTACGATTGTATCTCTTCCTGCTTTTCGTTTAATAAGGACTTACTAAATTTTGAAATGGCATCCGTAGCATGGGAAACATCCTGCTTCAAATTAGCGGAATACCCAATATGCTTTTCCAGTATATTTTCCTGTCGGATCGTTTGCCCGTCACCAATATCAATTCGGTAGCTTGGTCTATCCGCAGAAACTACGATTAAGGGAATATCACTGTAAAAAGCTTCGGCAACGGCTGGATAAAAATTCAATATGGCACTGCCCGATGAACAGATTACCGCAACCGGTTCCTGCAAATGTTGCGCCATACCCATGGCAAAAAAAGCAGCACAACGCTCATCTACAATGCTGTAACATTTAAAAAAAGGGTTTTTGGTAAAACTGATGGTCAAAGGGGCATTTCTGGACCCCGGTGAGATAACTATATTTTTAACGCCCCTTGATTTAAAATACAAAACCAAGGTTTGTGCGGAAGGTATATCTGAGTACGTCATTAACTACAAAAATACATCATCTTGATGGTAAAACTATGCTAGTAAAACATCAATTTACAAGATGCCCAACATGGTCTTGCTTTTGTTTTGGGTCTCCATCCATTCACTTTCCGGGTCGGAGGCCTCGGTGATTCCTCCCCCAACAAAAATGAAAGCCTTACCATCCTCCAATTGCATGCAACGAAGGTTTACAAACAAGGACAGTTCTCCTCGGGAACATAAATTCAGTTCCCCCAAAAAGCCTGTGTAAAACGTTCTTTTATAGTTCTCGTTAGCTTTAATAAATTGTTGCGCTTCTTCCGAGGGTATTCCACAGACCGCAGGAGTTGGGTGCAGGGCCCTGATTACTTCTTTGACATTCAGGTTGGGTAGCATGGTTCCACGCACCTCCGAACGCAAATGCCACAAATTACCTGCACGTACGGACTCGGCCTCATCAATTTCCAGCCGTTCCATGGTATGTGCCAATTTGTCGCCAATATACTCGGATACCATTTGCTGTTCCTCAATCTCTTTGTTGCCCCATTTAGGATCTTCATTCTGAATATAAGGTAAAGTGGCGGCCAAGGACATGGTTTGTAATTTCTTGTCCTTTACTTTAACCAAAGTTTCAGGCGTTGCACCACACCAAGTCCCTACTTTGGGGTGATGAAGAAGGTATCCAAAAGCATTGGGGTATTTTTTAAGAAGTGTTTTAAAGATTTTGACGGGAGATTTTGTGATGGAAACCTCAATTTTTCTAGAGAGCACTACTTTTTGTAGCCTGCC
Source organism: Flagellimonas sp. L-11 (assembly GCF_056857735.1). NCBI lineage: Bacteria > Pseudomonadati > Bacteroidota > Flavobacteriia > Flavobacteriales > Flavobacteriaceae > Flagellimonas > Flagellimonas sp. L-11. The sequence goes on along the minus strand of NZ_JBSXNR010000039.1, from coordinate 39,883 downwards.
CTTTTCAATTTCCTTGATTCCATTTTCAATCAATTGGATATGGGCGTCTTTCCCCGATTCATCCAAAGTAATCGTGTTTGCTTTTTGTGATTTTTCAGGATGAAACTCTCCTTGCCAAACCTTATCAGGTTGAATCAAAACCACTTTATCCTCTGAACTAAAAGGGGCGAAAACAAAACCTTTTTCCGTAAAATCTTTGGAATAATGGAGTACATTGCCCGACTGAAATACGCCGACAATATTTGTCTTATTTGGCTTTCGGTAAACTACAAAGGGTGACCCTTTTTCCAAACAAGCCCCTGCCCTTTCTAAAATATCTTCGAGGGCTTTATTTTCTGGGTAGTGCAATGGTGGTTAGTTTACAGTTGGAAATCAAACGGTCCTGTTCGTCGGTAATTTTTATTTCCCAAAGTTGAGTGGTCCTACCCTTATGGAGAATGGATGCCTTGGCATACACAAAGCCTTCTTTTATGGAGCGAACGTGGTTGGCGGCAATCTCGATACCGCGAACAAAAAACTTTTGTCCGTCCAAGAAAATATAGGATGCTGCACTCCCCACACTTTCGGCAAGTGCTACGGATGCACCGCCATGCAATACACCATCGGGTTGGTGCACCTTGGGTGTTACGGGCATTTTGGCCAAGAGAAAATTTTCGCCGACATCAATATAGGTAATATCCAATGTTTCCATTAATGTGCCTTTGCAAATCTCGTTGCAAACGGACAGAATCTTCTCTTTATGCTCGTTCATCTTTCTATTTTTTGTAAAATTACACAAAGCTTTGGCAATAGCTAAATCAAGAGACCTCAATCATGTCCAACACAGAGAAGACCGTTACCTACACTACCGAAAATACTTATCTAACGCAGAATGAATTAACCCAAAAAACTAAAAATGTATGGTTGGTTTTTCATGGAATTGGCTATTTGAGCCGTTATTTTGTAAAATATTTTAATGGTTTGAATACTGAGGAAAACTACATTATTGTTCCCCAAGCCCCATCCAAATATTATTTGAAGAACGAGTACAAATATGTTGGCGCCAGTTGGTTGACCAGGGAAAATACATCAATGGAAGTAAAAAACGTGCTCAACTATATTGATGCCGTTCTTGAAGCAGAAAATATTCCAGAAGATGTGAATCTTATCCTTTTTGGGTTTTCACAAGGCGTTTCCATAGCCAGCCGATGGTTGGCAAGTAAAAAAGCAAATTGCAAGCTGGTCGTTTTATATGCAGGTGGCATTCCGAACGAACTTACTACTGAAGATTTTGAGTTTATGGATTACAGTTCCACCGAAATAAAAATAATTTATGGCAACCAAGATGAATTCCTGACCCCAGACCGACTTAAAGGCGAGAGAATCAAAATTGACAAGTTGTTCCAAAGTAATGCGGAAACTACCATATTTGAAGGAGGGCACGAAATAAAGCCTAGTATCATCAAAGATTTGATTTAACTTCTAATTGGAAGTTTCATCGTCGGGCGCCTCTTCTTTATAATATTCAATGGTTCTTGTAATATAAGTGTTGTCAGGGGTAACTATTTGCTTTACCCAATTGCTGGGGGTATGGCTGTCAAACTGAAAAATATACTTGTCCGTAGACTCGGTATTGATAGTTTTCTTAACCATTCTGCTCAATTTGCCATCGGAGTAATAGTAATAGCGTTTTCTTTGCGATACAAACTCTTTCTCGGCCACATCGTACAAAAAGTCTTCACTGGTCACCAACTTTCCCTTGCTGTCAAAAACCTCTTCGTGGGCCGTATTGGGTTCACCGTCAATATATTCCTTGGTCAAAACTACTTCTTGGGTGCCGTTTGGTCCTTTTTTGGTAGAAGTTCTAACTGCTTTTTGAAGAACTCCGTTCGTAAAGGTGCTCACAGTACACTCATTTTTAACTTGAACATATTCAAAAGTTGTCTCGTCCACGCCCTCGCCATTGGATGATATAATACCGGTTAATTTACCCTCATCATCATAATGGTATTGCTGTTGCTCCAAGAACTGTTTATCGTACGAAATGATTTTCTCAGTTACTTTTCGGTTGGGAACCGTATCAATCTCATAAAAATTTACCATAGAAGTGGATTCGTCCAGCACATTGTTCTTATAACTTTCCATACGCTTTTCGACCAATTCACCATTATCATATTTATAATAGGTAATGTCTTGGTCGGTATCGTTGTATTGGGTCACGGTTTTGGTCAAAATACCCTGCCTATCAAACTCAAACAACTCCTTTCCATAATCGGTGGTAACAAGACAGGATTTCACCTTGCCCTTCAAATCAAAATCTTTCACAGTAAAGATTTGCACCTCTTGGGACCACATTCCAACAATCTGGAAGAATGAAAAAAGTAGAAAAATGGTGTAGTGTTTTTTCATGTTGTAAAATTAGTCGTTAAAAACGCAACTGAAAAATCTAAACCACATATATCATGCCCCTATCGGCAAGAAATCACCTAAAATTTACGTTCGGTGGCAAAAGGTGAAATATCCATGGACAATTTATCACCTGAAATAAGTTCTGTAACCAATTTACCTGTTGCAGGGCCCATGCTCCATCCCATCATGGCATGACCTGTTGCAATTGTCAAGTTGTGAATGTTCTTGGGCTTTCCAATGTACGGAAGACCATCGGGCGATACGGGCCGTAGGCCACATTTTGCATTGTTCTTGGCTTCTTCGGGAATCTGGAACCCGTTGTAATATCCTTCAACACCTTTGGCAATGGCCCCTACCCTTTCCTTTCGGATGGTATGGTTAATTCCGGAAAATTCCATGGTTCCCGCAAAACGGGTAAATCCTTCCATGGGAGTAACCGCTATTTTCTTCTCCATTAAAATGGCGGGCATGGTAATATTTGTCGGTTCTTCTACATTGATTCTGTACCCCTTTCCCGCTTGCAATGGCAATTTTAAACTCAATTTTTTTGAAAGCTCGGAAGTCCATGACCCCGCAGCGAAAACTACTTCGTCCGCTTTGTAGAATGTTTTTTGGGTGGTAATCCCAGTTACTTTTCCATCTGAAAGAGATACATCTGTTACGCCCTCATTTTTATGAATATCCACTCCGGACTTCTCCAGATACTCCACCATTCTTTTCATGATAAGCGGTGGTGTGGTATGTCTGTCGCACTCCCAAAGTATGGCTCCTTCTGCATTAAAATCTACATGGGGTTCTATTTTTTTTAAGTCTGATTTGGAAAGGTGTTTGCCCACCAAACCCATTTTGGCTGCTTTTTCCACCACCTTCATTTCGTGGTCGCGGGCTTTCTCGGTTTGATACACCATCATCAAACCTTGATTACCTATTTGAAAATCCCCCAAGTCACCTGAAACTTGTATCTCTTCATACAATTCCCTGCTCAAAAGGTTGATGTCTCGAATAACAGACATGGACCGTTCTACCTTGGTTTGGGTGGCCGATTTTTTAAAAAGCCATGCCCATCGAATAAAGTCGGGATCCAGCCGTGGCTTCATATAAAAAGGGCTGGAAGAATTGAACATATACTTCAACCCCTGTGTAATCATACCTGGCGAAGCTAAGGAAACGATATGGCTCGGGGTAAGATAGCCCGCATTTACAAACGAAGCTCCAGAACTAATGTCCGATTTGTCCAATACTGTTACCTGGTGCCCTGCCTTATGTAAAAAATAAGCCGTGGAAAGTCCCACGATACCACCTCCGACTACGATTACACTTTTATTCTTGCCCATTGCAACATCATTAAAAGAAGCGCCAAGATACATAAAGGGCAGGAAAAATTTAGAGTTTTTGGTATGTATGGTTTCGGGTTTCAGGTTTTTGTTATTTGGAATTTGAAACTAGGCATTTGGAACTTGAACTTGAGCCCAAGCTTGAACCAGAACCATTTCAAATCCATGTTTCCCATTTCTTTCTCAAACTTTTGACTATTTTTGGAGGATTTTGAAAACATACATACGAATGAAAAAACTATCCTTATTGGTCTTGGGCCTAGCCTTTGCCTGTAATTCTTCACAAAAAACCGTTTTAGAGGCACCACAACCCAAGCCAATGGCAAATCCGGTACCCTATGCGGAAACAATTACCCAAGAAGACTTAAAAGAACATTTGTATACCTATGCTTCCGATGAGTTCGAAGGAAGGGAAACCGGTACTCCCGGTCAAAAAAAAGCAGTTGAATACATAAAAACACATTACGAATCTTTGGCTGTGCCCCCTGCCCAATCCAATGGTGATTATTTTCAGAAAGTTCCTTTGGAAGTATCCAAAGTTCCGGAGGGAAGTTTACGTATAAACGATACATCTTTTGAGCTTGGGGAGGACATTTTAACTTTTTCCGAAGCCAAAGGAACCTATAACAATATTGTTTACGTGGGATACGGTATTGAGGATGGTGATTATTCCGATTATGAAGAAATTGATGTTCAAGGAAAATATGTGCTCATAAAAGCGGGCGAACCTGTTAATGAAAATGGTGTTTACACAATTTCAGGAAATATGGAGAAATCGATTTGGAGCAATGCATCTGAAGCGGTAGGTAAAAAACGGGACATTGCCCATGAAAAGGGAGCGTTAGGAGTTCTCTATTATGATATGCTGAGTTTCCCTAGGTTTCAGGGCTATTTTCAATTTATGAAAAACAACAATAGCGGTAGGATGCAATTGGCATCAGATGCGGGTGATGAAGTTCTGATTTATCTGAATGATGACGCTGCAAAAACGCTAAAGAGTGATATTGAAGAGGATAATGTCCCGAAATCCATTAATACAAACATTACAATGGATATTTCAAGTGGCAATGATGCGATAAACTCCGAAAATGTTGTTGCCTTTATTAAAGGCTCCGAAAAACCTGATGAGTATGTGGTTATTTCTTCGCATTTGGACCATATTGGGATTACCGCCGATGGACAAATTAACAATGGTGCCGATGATGATGGTTCGGGAACCGTTGCATTGCTGGAGATTGCACAAGCATTCAAAAAAGCCGCTGATGAAGGCAATGGCCCTAAACGTTCCTTGGTTTTCTTGCATGTTACTGGAGAGGAGAAAGGACTTTTGGGTTCCAGATACTATACGGATGTTGAGCCTGTCTTTCCTTTAGAAAACACCGTCGCCAACCTTAATATTGACATGATCGGTAGAATAGATCCAAAATATACGGGAGCGAGAAACTATTTGTATCTCATTGGTTCTGACAAATTGAGCACAGAACTCCATAATCTATCGGAAGAAGTGAACAAAAAATACACGAATATTGAGTTTGATTATACCTACAACGACGAAAACGACCCAAACAGGTTCTATTACCGGAGCGATCATTACAACTTTGCAAAGAACAACATTCCGATTATATTCTATTTTAACGGCACGCATGCGGACTATCATCGCCCAACTGATACCCCTGACAAGATAGATTATGATCTTTTGGAAAACCGTACTCGGCTTATTTTCCATACCGCTTGGGAAATAGCGAACAGACCAAATCGATTGGTGGTTGATAAAGTTTCGGATTAATAACTTGCGGTTACATCATATTAAAAGCCCTCCATGTTGAGGGCTTTTTTATTGAGTCAAAAACAAAAAATCCCAAACCAAGACTGGTTTGGGATTCTTTTCAAGTTTTTGGGTGGAAGACCGGGTTCGAACCGGCGACCTCTGGAACCACAATCCAGCGCTCTAACCAGCTGAGCTACAACCACCATTTAAAACGGATGCAAAAATACTTTTTTGTAATGATTCAACCAAAAGATTTTTCAATTTCCCTTAATTTATTATGCCTGTCTTCACTTCTTTCTTTTTCTGTAACATTACATCTGCCCGTAACTTACATTAAACCAAATCTGTACAATTTACCGACTAAATACACGTTTTTAAGACCAAACACACTTTTTTGGGCATTTCACAACATTTAATTCTTAAAAAGGTGCTCTGAACTTATTTTTGCATTAAATATTTTCACCTAGGCATTGTCAGAAAATAACCTCATATCCACTCGTAAAAGCTCACTAGCAAAATTAGTGCTTTGTGCCTTCACATTTTGTTTGTCCATACCTATTTTGGCACAGTCTAGCAAAAGAGATAGTCTAGCCTTTAAATTACAACGATTGGAATCTACCAATAGATTCAACCCAAAAGATACTTCCCATATTAACCTTTTGTCCCGCTTGGCCTTTTCTTACAGATATTTGGATACTGACAGTTTGTACTCCATTGGCGAAAGGGTTTTAAAATACAGTAAGGACATTGACTATGCCTATGGTGAAATAAAAGGTTTGGATGCTCTTGGCAATTACTATTATAGTAAAGGTAATCGAGAAAAATCAATGCCACTCTTTAAGGAAGCATTGGAATTGGCGCAGGAAATTGAAAATATAGAGTGCGAAGTATCCCTAATAAACACGCTTGCACAAAACTATAGCTTTGAAGGAAATTATGCCGAAGCACTAAACTGGAATCTTAAGGGAATTGACCTAGCAAAGGAAGCGGGCAATCAACAAATGCTATCTATTCTCAATGAAAACATTGCTGGGCTGTATGCGGATCAAAAAGATTTTAAAAACGCCCTAATGTTCTACGATACTGTCCAAAAAATAAATAGAAGACTGGGCAATGAGGTAATTGATGCTGAAACGTATAGCAACATGGCATCGCTCTATAAAGATGCCAAGGATTACAAAAGTGCAATGTTCAACATTAACAGGAGCATAAACACTTTTGAAAAAAATAAAATATACGATTGGTTGGCTTATGCCTATCAGGTAAAAGGAGATATTTACCTAAATCAAAAAAAGTATAAATGGGCCCTGTACTGGTTCGACCAAAGCAACATGCTGTTTAAACATCAAATTGAGGATGACAGAATAAAAATTGAATTAATGAATGGTATGGCCAAAGTGTATTTTGGATTGGAAAAAGATAGCCTTTCATTAAAATATGCCGAGGAAGGCCTGACTTTATCAAAAAAAATCAAATCACTCCAAGGACAAATTGATTGTTCGGAAACTTTGTACAAAGTACAAAAGAAAAACGGTAACAACCCCGAGGCTTTGGCCTATTTAGAGACTTTTAAAACCTTATCCGATTCCTTGTTCATGGACAAGAATAAACAGAGCTTATCACTTTTAGAGACCAAGCTTCATTACGAACAGGAAAAACAGGAACTGATCGAGGCCAATGAAGCGGCCCTTGCCAAGCAGCGTAACTATATCTATTTTTCGATAATCATTCTTTTCATCCTAAGTATAATACTGTTTGTAATCAGGAGAAGTGAGAATATCCAGAAAAAACTGAACAAAAAACTTAAGGATAAATCAGAAGCTGTGATCCAAAGGGAAGCCCAACTCCACGAAATCAACAAAACAAACACAAAGCTGTTCTCCATTATTGGTCACGATCTTAGAGGTCCCATTGGTGGGTTGCAGGGAATACTTAAAATGTTTACCGATGGTGATATTTCCACAAAGGAACTTATTTCCTTTATTCCCAAACTAAAAACGGATGTGGAAAATATATCCTTTACCCTAAACAACCTTTTATCTTGGGGGTTGAACCAACTCAATGGTGTAGTCACCAAGCCTAAACGGGTATCTTTGTCATACCTTGTGGGCAATAACATCCGATTGTTATCTGAGATTGCAAAAAGTAAATCTATTAAAATTATAAACCAACTACCGGAAAACCCCCGTATTTGGGCCGATAACAATCAAATTGATATTGTTATCCGAAACCTGCTGAGCAATGCAATAAAGTTTACACCAGAGAACGGGCTTATCACCATTGAAGCACAGGAAAAGTCAGATATGTGGCAAGTATCCGTCCGAGATACTGGCATTGGTATGACCGCAGAAATGCAGCGTTCCATTTTCAAGGATTCTTCCAATATTACAACCTACGGTACCAATAACGAAAAAGGTACGGGTCTTGGCCTTTCGCTATGTAAGGAAATGGTGCACAAAAATAATGGTGAAATTTGGGTGGAAAGTATTCCGCGTAAGGGCACAACCTTTTATTTTACTGTACCCAAAGCACAGAGTAGGTATCAAAAAGCTTCTTGATCAGATTAAATCTTCCAAGCTATCCACGCCAATATAGCGTTCCACGGTAAAGCCTTCCGCATATTCCACACCAATAATTCTTCCTAAATCCCTTGCTCTATAATTTACACTATCGGTAAAATTTTTACTGCTGATAGGTGTTTCCGGTTCTTCACTGTCTGGATCGTAGAATTGGGAGCTGTATGCCATGATTGCCTCGGTTTTCTTATCGATAAACCCGGATACATCCACTACAAAATCGGGCTCCAAATTTTTCCATTGAATAAAATGATAGACCAATTTAGGTCTCCAGGCATCCTGCCATTCATCACCTCCGTCCATTTTGGTGTCAATTTTCCTCAACCCGCTTAAAAAACAAGCGTCGCTTACTAACTTGCTACCTCTTCCATGATCAATATGGCGGTCATCAATGGCATTGCACAAAACAATTTCTGGCCTATATTTTCTAATGATTTTGATAAGTTCTAACTGATGTTCTTTATCATTTGTAAAGAAACCATCGGCAAACTCCATGTTTTCCCGAACAGCAACGCCCAATATTTCTGCGGCTTTAGCTGATTCTTTGTCCCTGATTTCGGCTGAGCCACGGGTTCCGAGTTCGCCACGGGTCAAATCAACTATTCCCACTTTTTTTCCTTTGGAAACCTCTTTTGCAATAGTGGCTCCTGCTCCAAGTTCGGCATCATCAGGGTGTGCACCGAAAACTAAAATGTCTAACTTCATATTGTTTTATGCGGTAACGGTCATGGATTTTACTTTGGCGATCGCCTGTTCAATATCCGCTATTAAATCTTCTATCTCCTCAATGCCGAGAGAGAAACGAATCAATGAGTCCTTTATCCCCTGTTTTGCCCTGTCCTCCGGGCTCATAAGGGCATGAGATGTTTGGGTGGGCGAAAGCACGGTACTTTCAATTCCCGCCAAACTCATGGAGGGTTTTATCAGTTTTAGTTCCTTAAAAAATAAGGATACATCTATTTCCGGGGTCAATTCAAACGATAACATTCCACCAAATCCATTCATCTGCGATTTTGCCAATTGGTGACCTGGATGGTCTTCCAAGCCTGGGTAATACACATTATCCACATCTTTACTTTGCTTTAGATAGGTAGCCATTTTCATTGCATTCTCGTTTTGGGCCTTTACACGAATGGCCATGGTTTTGATGCTTCGTTCCAACAACCAGACCGTGTAATCGCTCAAACTTCCACCAAAGCAAATCCCTGTTTGGAACACCTTACCCATATTCTCTTGCGAAGCGGCAACCACACCTGCACAAATATCGGAATGTCCTCCCATATATTTTGTGGCACTGTGCACCACCACATCCACTCCAAAATCAATCGGATTTTGATTAACGGGGCTTGCAAAGGTATTATCGATCATGGACAGGATTCCTTTCTTTTTGGCCAAATTTGCGACTCCTTTTACATCGGTAATCGTCAATAAAGGATTGGAAGGGGTTTCCAAATACAGCACCTTGGTGTTCGATTTGATTTCTTTTTCGAAATCTTCAACTTCCCACCCTGTGGTAAAGGAATATTCAATGCCAAATCTCTCAAATTGGCTTACGGCAAAATGATAGGTTCCTCCGTAAATGGTCTGCTGCAGCACCACATGGTCGCCAGCTTGCAGAAAAGTCATCAATGCCGTGCTAATGGCGGCCATACCACTGCCAAAAATCAAAGCGGCCTCGGCATGTTCCAGGGCAGCCAGTTTTTTGCACAGTGCTTCTTGATTGGGGGTGTTAAAGTATCTTGGGTATCTTTTAACCGCTACGTCTTCAAATTGGTAAGAGGTGCTCATGTACAATGGCGAAACAGCTCCTTTGAATTCTTTATCCTCCAATTCCCCTACGTGGGTGCAGATGGTATTCAATCCTTTTTTATTGCTTTTCATGTTGGCCGATTTTTAGGATAAAGATACGAAACCCATCATACTTGGACTTTCTTCCACTTTCCTTTTTTAAACCATACCATGGCCAAAACAGCCAACAATACTTCTGCCAAAGTGATAGCCACAAAAACACCCGTTGCTCCCCAGCCCAAAACTAAGGCGGATATATAGGCCAATGGCAATTGGAACAACCAGAACGATATCAAATTGATCTTGGTCGGGGTTCGGGTATCCCCTGCCCCATTAAAAGCTTGGGTCACCACCATACCGTAAGCATAAAAAATATAGCCAATGGAGATTACTTGAAGACAAAGTGCCCCACTTTTTACCACCGCTGGGGTGATGTTGAACCAAGAAATAATAGAATTCGCAAAAATGAGGTATCCCAATGAAACGGTTCCCATAAACCAGGCATTGTATTTTCCTGTTTTCCATACAGATTGTTCTGCCCTATCTGGTTGTTTGGCTCCCAGATTTTGTCCAACCAAAGTTGCAGCTGCATTGCTCATGCCCCAAGATGGCATTAAGGTAAACATCATCACCCTTATGGCTATGGTGTAACCTGCCAAAACTTCACTTCCGAATTCGGACATGATACGCATAAGGAAAATCCAACTGGAGGTTCCAATCAAGAATTGAGCGATTCCCCCCAAAGAAACCTTGATCAAATTGATCATAACTTTTAAATTCAAGACTAAATCTTTGGCCACCAATTTGATTTTACCCCATCCAAAGAACAATATTCCTAACTGAAAAATTACGGCGGTTCCCCTACCAATGTTGGTAGCAACAGCTGCTCCCTTAACCCCCATTTCCGGAATAGGACCAAAACCAAAGATGAACATGGGGTCCAAAATAATATTGAGTCCGTTGGAAAGAACCAAGGCCCACATGGCAATAGATGCATTACCTGCGCCTCGGAAAATAGCGTTAATCAAGAACAAGAGCACTACAGTAATGTTACCTCCGATCAAGAATTGGGTGTAGCCGTAGCCCTCTGCAATCAAATCGGGCTCAGCACCCATTAGAGCCAAAATGTCCTTGGCGTAGAAGATTCCAATAATTCCAATTACTACGGAAATTACTACCCCTAAACTAATGGCTTGTACTGCGGCAATTCTGGCACCGTCCACATCCTTTTCGCCAATTCTACGGGCAACGACGGCCGTGGCGGCCATACTAAGGCCAATGGCCAAGGCATACACCAAAGTGATTACGGATTCTGTGAGCCCAATAGTGGCCACGGCATTAACGCTTACTTTGGATACGTAAGCAATGTCCACCAAAGCAAAAATGGACTCCATGAGCATTTCCAAAATCATGGGGATGGAAAGCATAAATATGGCCTTGCGGATGCTGCCTGAGGTGAATTCAGTTTCTTTACCAGAAATAGCTATCCAAAAATAATGGATGAACTTTTTAAATGAATTTGTATGTTGATGATTCATTATCAAAGAATTATGTGTGTAAAAGGTATTGAAATGCCAGCTGTACCCAGAAGTATTTCGGTTACATAATTGGCTTTAAGCCAAAGGTGACATCTATCGTGGACATAATTCTTATAACTTCATAATGGTGCAAATATGCAAAAAAAATGAAATATTATTAATAATTTTTTATGTACTACTTCATTCCTTGTTCCTACCTTCGTAATCAAACCAACTCAAATAATTCAAAAACCATGCGTATTAAAAGTTTGATTGCCATTGGAATACTTTTTTCCATGGTACTTACATCATCCTGTAAAAAGAATCCTGAAACCGCTGAAACCGAGAAAAAAACAGGTTATCAAGGACAAGGAAAAAGCCCTGTTGTGCCCACGGTAGACAAACCCATTCAAAAGCAATGGAGAGGCGTATGGGCATTTAATGACAGTACAACTTTTTTTTCGAACCAATTTGATGGTGCCCGTTTAAATGGTGTGGCCTACGATGGCGACGACCATTACACTATTTGGGTTACTGCCGAAAACACCCCAATAAATGTGAGCCCTTGGTATGCTTTTCAAGTTTGGTCCAAAGAACCTCGCGATATTACGGTGCAGCTAAATTACCAAGATTCCAGAAGTAGATATTACCCAAAAATTAGTACCAATGGTAAAAACTTTACACCATTGGACAGTACAAATTTTAAAGCCATCGAATCAGGAGAAGGAGAATTTGGAATTAAAGCGGCCCCAGAATCCGCAGAAATTACCATAAGTGTTACTGAAAATCCGACATGGGTTACGGCACAAGAACTATACACATCATCTGTAGTAAAAGGATGGGTAGATTCCTTGAGTCAAAAAACATTTATCGAGAATTACCCCATTGGTCTTTCCAAAGAGAAAAGGACCATGCACTTGATGGAAATCAATGAAAACGAAGCAGCAAAAAAAGCCTTGATGATCATTTCCAGACAGCATCCACCTGAGGTAACAGGGTTTCTGGCCATGAAATCGTTTATTGAAACCATTTCGGGCGACTCTGAATTAGCTAAGAAGTTTAGACAAGAGCATACTATTTTTGCGGTACCCTTGATGAACCCTGACGGAGTAGACAATGGGCATTGGAGACATAATACCGGTGGTATTGATTTGAACAGAGACTGGCAAAACTTCAACCAACCCGAAACTCGAAACGTTCGAAATTTTCTTGTGGAGAAAGACAAAACGTACGATTTTGTTTTCGGGGCAGATTTCCACTCCACTTGGGATGACATCTACTACCCTATTGATACAACAGTAACAGGTGAAAAAGGGAAAATTATCTTTGATTGGATCGAGAACATCAGCGAAAGATTACCTCAAAAGCAAACCAACATAAGCGCTTCCGATGAGATTGACCCGACCATGGTTTCGAGCAAATACTTTTACGTGCACCATGGCATGCCTGCCATTGTATTTGAATTGGGCGACAATACTTCCAGACCTTTCCTAAAGGAAAAAGGGAAGGTTGCCGCAGAAGAAATCATGAAGCTTTTAATGGAGGAATAAACTATTTTTTGGCGTAATGCACCTTGTATCGCCAAAAACTGATACCTCCCAGAATAAAGACCCCGAGTACGGTATACCACACAAAGCTCGGGGTTATTACTTGATCCCCACTTGCATAACTGTGCAAGCCAACCAAATAAAAGTTTACCCCGAAATAGGTCATCATAATACTGGCAAAGGCGATAACACTTGCAAAATTGTAAACCCACTTGCTTCTTAGCCCGGGAACCAACCGCATATGAAGCACAAAAGCATATATCATAATCGAGATCAGTGCCCAAGTCTCTTTGGGATCCCATCCCCAATAACGTCCCCAACTCTCGTTGGCCCATTGGCCGCCTAAAAAGTTACCTATGGTCAACATTACCAAACCAGCGGTAAGAGCCAGTTCATTGATAACCGTAAGCTCTTTTATATTAAGGTCCATTCGCTTTTTGTTCTTTTTCGTAGTGAGAACCATGAGCAGTAATGCGACCACTCCCAAAATCATCCCGACCGTTAAAGGACCATAACTGCCCACAATAACGGCAACGTGAATCATCAACCAATAACTGTCGAGTACAGGTTGCAAATTGGCGATAGCAGGATCCACCCAACTCTGGTGGGCTATCCATAATAGCATTGAGGTTACAAAAGCACTTGCCGCAATGGTAAGTTCACTTTTTCGGCCCAAGGCCAAACCAATGCCCATGGTTGCCCACGCTACATACAGAATACTTTCATAGGCATCACTCCAAGGGGCGTGGCCAGAAATGTACCAACGCAACACCAAACCAATAGTATGCCAAATAAAGAATATGATGATGGTCCCTTTCAATAAATAGGCAAAGGCATCCAATACCTTTCTTTCCTTAAAAATTTTAGCAATCAACACAAAAAACAACAACACACCGACCAAGGCGTAGTATTTGTACAAACGGTTGAACAGATCCAGCTTGTTGTAGATTATCTCAGTCTTGATCTTATTTTCCGATGGCAAGACTTCCTCCCCGTGATTTTTTTGATTTTGTTTGAAGGCCTCCAATAATCTATCTGCCTGTGAATAATCGCCAGTGACTATGGATTTTTGCAGGGAATTCAAATAATACGGCATCGCATTTTTGATAAAATTCGCATACAACGAATCTTGCACTTGATATTGCCCAGAGCGATATTCCACAGCAGAGATCCATTTGTTGTTCTCATCGTTGAGCAGGGGAAAAATCTTTACTATTTGCCCACTTAATGCGATGTCCAATAAACTCAACCGCTCACCTACCTTTTTAAAATCCTTCTCAAAGTTTGAAGGATTGTTGGTGGAAGTAGCTTTTTCCAGATAGGGCCTTAGTTTGTATGTCCCTTTTGCATCAAAAAAATCGGTAGCTTTTACAAACTCGGTGCCTTCGGGAACCCCGATAACTTTACGAATACTGTCGTTTTCCTTTTTGCCCAAAGCAATAATGTCCGCAGTGTACCAAACCCCAGGATTCAGCATCATGGAAAGGAAAACCTGATTGGCCGAAAGATCCTTGAATTTGTCATCGCCGCTCAGTTTCCTCAACAATTCGGATGCAAAAGTGTTTATTGGCTTCATCCGTCCACCTTCATCCTGAATCACCAAAGCGCCAAACTTTTCGGCATGTTCCGTGGCCACGGTCGTAGCTTGGATTACAGAGTCAATTTGGGCTTTTGTTGGCAACAGGGAATGTTCGTCATGACCCTCCTGAGCATTTGTAGACACAAAAGCGAAGAAAAGAGCAATGGTGGTCAAAGCTGCTTTCTTTTTCTTAATTTTTTCGAGCATGGTCTGTAAATCCCTAAAACGTGTTTTTCCAAAGAACATAATACCCATCAAACCAATATACAACAGAAAATAACCTATATAAGTAATCCATGTGCCCCACCAATCGTGGTTTACGGAAAGTACCGTTCCACGTTCATCCGGGTCAAAACTGGACTGGAAAAATCGGTACCCTTGATGGTCCAGCACATGATTCATATATATATCATAATCAAAAGGACGGTCGTCGTGTACCGTAACCTTGCTCATAAACGAGGCATACCCCGCTTCGGTTCCAGGATATTTTTCCGCAATAAAATCATTCAACTCTATGGAAAAAGGAAGTTCGTAAACTTTGGAGCCATAACTCAATGAAAAATCCAACCCGCCTACATGGACCTTGTCAGAAAAATTTGATGTTCCCTTACTTCCCAACAGTTTAACCTCTTTAGTTTCTCCATTGGCAGAAATCGAAACAACCAAAGCATCCTGCGTTACCTTGGTAATCTCCTCATCGGGCACTTTAACAATTCCATACTTTCCTTTAACCAAAGGTTCGGGCACTACAAACTGCATACCGCCCATAGTGTATAGCGAACGTAATTGTAAGGGCTGAATGCTATCACTTGCTACTTTCCCTTGGAATTGGTCCGCCATGCGCATAAAATTCCCCTCGAAAGGCGATTTGATGCGGAAGCCATTCTCTTCATCGTAAAAAATATTGATGGCTCCTTCGGTTTCGTTGTTAAGGGCAAAAAGAATGTTATGGACGCTGGCTATTTTACCATTTTCCAGATAATGTTCGTGGCGTTGACCATTGCCAGCTTCTACTATTTGGAGATATTCTGCTCCATTTTCGTCTGGAATCAATCCTTTTTCGGCTCCTTTGATGAAATCCACATAACCAATGGAGAAAGGTTGTCCGTTGAAATCGGATTTCCAAGGCAAACTGGAACGTTTTCCTTCGGGTGTTACCAAAATATCATCCTCCAGAACCCTTCTTTTGGTTTCACCGTTGATGTCCCCATCAACAAAAGCGGTCAAATAGGTTTTGTCCGAATAAAATACTTTCTCCGTTGCCCCCTCGCGAATAGGCATCATTCCCTCATAACTGATATAACGCGTAACAAAAGCACCTACTATGATCAGAATCCAAGATAAATGAAGAGTAAGCACGGGCCACTTTTTCCAAGTCAATAGACGGTATCGATAAATATTTCCAAAGAAATTGATAACAAAAAAGACCATAATGGCCTCGAACCAAGTGGCATTGTAAATGTATATCCGTGCTGTTTCGGTACTGTACCAGCTCTCCACAAAAGTTCCCATAGCCATTGCCGCAGCAAAAACCAAAAAAAGAACAGCCATAAGTCTTGTGGAAAAAAGCGTTTTCTTAAGAATATCAATCATGGAAATTCGGTCTACTTTCGGCTTGCAAAAATACGGCCTTTTTAGAACTTCCTCGCTGTCAAAACGGATAAAAATCATACAGATTTGTTAATTCTTACTGCCATGTATCAACCCTAAATTTGTAGTTTTGGGCATGCTCAAGATTGTGATTTTGGGGACCGGGAACCTCGCCAAACACTTGCACACTGCTTTTACAAAAGCTAATGCTATTGATATTACCCAAGTCGTGGGTCGAAATCAAAAAGAATTAGAACAATTTTCCGGACATTCCTCTATATCCAATTCTTTTTATTCCATTGCTGATGCCGATGTCTACCTAATTGCCGTAAAAGACGATGCCATTACCGAAGTGTCTCAACATTTATTAAAGAAAAAGGGAATCGTGGCACATACCTCGGGCGCTATAAGTTTAAAGGTGATTCAACACCAGAACAAAGGGGTTTTTTATCCATTGCAGACCTTTACCAAAGGTAAAACGGTTGATTTTAGCCCTATTCCCATTTGTATTGAAGCAGAAGAAAAGGAATCACTGGAAATCTTGCATAAATTGGCGGATTCCATTTCTGAAAACGTGCACCATATTGACTCGCAACAACGAAAAAAATTGCATCTTGCGGGCGTTTTTGTGAACAACTTTACCAATTACCTTTACAGTGTTGGCGAAGCATTTTGTTTGGAAGAAGGACTATCTTTTGATTTGTTGAAACCATTGATCATGGAAACGGCCGATAAAATCCAAGCCATGTCGCCAAAAGAAGCACAAACAGGTCCAGCTCGCAGAAATGACACCAAAAGTATGGAAAGTCATCTGGAACTTTTAAGCAAAAAAGAACACATTACACTCTATAAATTATTGAGCCAAGCCATAAAACAAGCACATGAAGAAGAATTATAAAGAGCTTTTGAGCAACATTACCACCTTTGTTTTTGATGTTGATGGAGTTTTTACCGATGGAACGGTTATGATTACCACCAATGGGGAGTTGCTCCGTAAAATGAGTGTCAAGGACGGATACGCCCTTAAAACGGCCATTAAAAAAGGATACAACGTTTGTATTATAACGGGTGGCACCAACCAAGGTGTGAAAGAGCGCTTAAAAGGACTGGGGGTAACCGATTTTTATATGGGCGCACACCACAAACAAGAACCTTTGGAAGAGTATTTGGACATTCACGGTATAGACCCTCAATCGGTGGTTTATATGGGTGATGATATGCCCGATATCCCCCCAATGAAAATGGTGGCATTGGCCACTTCACCACAAAACGCGGTTCCTGAGGTAAAAGCTATTTCCGATTATGTTTCCCATAAAAATGGTGGCGAAGGCTGTGTTCGTGATATTATTGAGCAAGTTTTAAAAGTTCGTGGTGACTGGAACGATAATTTTAGCGCCGAGAATGACTAAAAATCCACTCAAAGAACAACTTAAGTACAAAAAAATTATTTTAGGCTCCGGCTCACCTAGACGAAAAATGTTCTTGGAAGAGTTGGGATTGGATTTTGAGGTACGCCCCAAATCCGTAGAGGAAGTCTATCCTGAAGAATTACAAGGGCAAGAAATATCAGAATATTTGGCACAGCTCAAAGCCACTCCCTTCAAAGAAGAATTGGAACCCGACCAAATAGTGATCACTTCGGATACGGTAGTTTGGCACAACAATACTTCCCTGGCCAAAGCTGCTAATAAAACAGAAGCTTTTAAAATGCTCCGTACCCTCTCAGGGGACTGGCACGAGGTTATAACTTCGGTCTGTTTTACCACTAAAGATTATCAAAAAACGGTTAGTGGCATTACCAGAGTAAAACTAAAGGATTTTACGGATGATGAAATCAACTACTACATTGATACCTGTCAGCCTTTTGATAAAGCAGGGGCTTATGGCATTCAGGAATGGATCGGGATGATCGGTATCACCGAAATTCAAGGTTCTTATACCAATGTGGTGGGACTTCCTACCGATTTGGTCTACCAAACCCTAATGGATATGGTTTCTTGAGTTTGGATGTGTAACTTTACTAAAATCCTCTACTCATGAAAACCTTAAAAATATTCAACAGTATAATTCTTGAATGTATGTTGACCTTGTTTTTATTGATGTCTTGTTCTGATAAAAACAAAACAACAGAGAACGGAGAAACCGTTAGCAATAAAAAATCAAAAACATTAAAAACCGAACCAAAGCAGCCCCTTACCGATAATTTTAAAAATTATTGGTATGCCGGCGATGCTGAAATCACTTCGTACCAATTGAATCAGGCGAGGTATGGTGAACTTCGGGAAGGAAATGCGGTACTAATTTATGTTACCGAACCATTTTTGCCCAAGAAACAAGTTAAGGCGGATAATAGCAGTCCTGAAAACATTTCGGTTTTAAAATTGAATGCCACCAAAAATTTTTTGACAGGAATTTATCCCTACTCCATTATGAGCAGCACATTTTATCCGGTTTACGATAATCAGCATGCAGTGAAGACCAGTTTGTCCGTTCAGGAATGGTGCGGACATGTGTATGCCCAGATCAACAATCGTGAAAAATTTAAATTTACCTCACATTCATATTTTGAAGGTGAGGCCGACCAAGAATTTTCTATGGAAAAATCATTTTTGGAAAATGAAATCTGGACCAAAATCCGAATCAATCCCGAAAACCTCCCACAAGGTGAAATTTCAATGATACCTTCTTTGGAGTTTCTCCGTTTGAGGCATAAGGAGATGAAAGCATATACTGCCAATGCAACCATTTCATCTAAAGATGGAATAACAACTTATACCATTTCCTATCCAAAATTGGAACGAAAATTGATAATAAAGTTCATGGCTGACTTTCCATTTTCCATTGAAAGTTGGACGGAAGAATTCAAGAGTGGATTTGGATCGGATGCGAAAATGTTGACCACTTCTGCTTCCAAGATTAAAACCCTAAAAACCGCTTATTGGAGTCAAAATGAAAACAAAAATCTAATATTAAGGGATAGTTTAGGTTTATAACATCAACCAATGCCTATGTTAAAACTCTTCTAAATAATCCAATATCTAAATGTATACTGGCTATATTTGAATCAACCGCTAAACAACCAACTATGAAGCATTTTTGGGTATTCCTTTCCCTTACCATACTACTTTTCACTAATTCTTTTGCCCAAAAACCGGATAAGCTTACTTCGGCAGAGTTATTCCACGACATACAAAAATTGAATTTTTTAGGGACGGCCCTTTACGTAGCGGCCCACCCCGATGATGAAAATACAAGCCTGATTTCCTATCTCGACAACCACGAAAAAGCGAGAACGGTCTATTTGTCGATGACAAGAGGGGACGGTGGGCAAAACCTGATCGGTTCTGAACTAGCCGAGCTTTTAGGGGTATTGCGAACACAAGAACTTTTAGCTGCAAGACATATAGATGGCGGTGAACAACGCTTTACACGTGCAATTGACTTTGGATTTTCCAAACACCCAAAGGAAACCTTAAAAATATGGGACAAGGATAAAGTTTTGGCCGATGTGGTTTGGGCCATTCGAAACATAAAGCCCGATGTGATCATCAACAGATTTGATCATAGAACCCCTGGCTCCACACACGGTCATCATACGTCCTCGGCTGTTTTGAGCATGGAGGCCTTTGATTTGGCAAATAATCCAGATGTTTATTCCGAGCAATTGCAATGGACAACCCCCTGGCAACCCAAACGTATATTTTACAATACTTCGTGGTGGCAGTATGGTAGCCAAGAGGCATTTGAAAAAGTTGACAAATCCGGTATGGTTCGGCTTGATGTGGGCACCTATTACCCAGAGATCGGACTCTCCAACAACGAAATTGCCGCTATGGCACGTAGCCAACACCTTTGTCAAGGATTTGGTAGGCTGACGGATAGAGGCGTTGACAACGAGTATATTGAACTGCTCAAAGGCGATATGCCCAAAAACAATGATGTGTTTGAAGGCATCAACACCACTTGGTCGCGTGTAAAAGGAGGCGAAGCTGTTGGAGACATCTTATATAAAGTTGAAAATAATTTCGATTTCCAAAATCCATCCAAACATATACCTGAACTTGTAAAAGCTTATCAGCTATTACAAAAAGTTGAAGATGAACACTGGAGAACATTAAAATCGGAAGAATTAAAAAACATCATTCTAGCTTCGGCTGGATTATATTTGGAAGCCAGTTCTGCAAGTGCTTCTGCAACTCCTGGCAGTAAGGTAACCATCAACATAGAAACTATAAACAGATCTTCTTCAAATATCACTTTAAAAGAAATTAAGATTGTTGGTACCGATGCACATCTAACCACAAACAAAATTTTGGAAAACAACCAAAAAGAAAATTTTGAAATTAGCTTCACCGTTCCCGAAAACACTTCCTATACCAGCCCATATTGGCTAAACGAACCTGGAACTTTGGGAACCTATACCGTGAACGACCAAAGTTTGATTGGTAAACCCGAAACCCCAAGTGCATTTAAGGCAATTTTTTCTTTGGTTATTGATGGAGTGGATATTCCGTTTGAAAAATCCGTGGTGCACCGCTACTCCAGACCCGACAGGGGAGAATTGTACGAACCCTTCGCCATTTTGCCCGAAGTCACATCCAAAATTGATGAAAAGGTGCTCATTTTTGCCAGTGCAAACACTAAGGAAGTGCAGGTAAAAGTAAGAGCAGGTAAAAATGAAGTATCCGGAACGGTTGAGCTAGATCATCCAGCCGGGTGGACTGTTTCACCACAAAACATTCCTTTTTCCATTGCGCAAAAAGGCGAGGAAATTTCGGTAACATTCAACGTTACCCCTCCTAATACCGAAAGCGAAGGAAAAATTGGGCCAAAAATCAAAATGGGCAACAAAATCTACGACAAAGAACTGGTAGAAATCGATTACGACCATATTCCAAAGCAATCCGTATTACTCCCTTCGGAAGCTAAAGTGGTTCGCATGGATATAAAAAAGTCTGGGGAGCATATCGCTTACATTATGGGTGCTGGAGATATGGTGCCCGAAAATTTGGAACAAATCGGTTACCAAGTCCATATTGTTGACCCTAATGATATTCAAAATGGGGATTTGGATAAATACGATGCTGTTGTTGTGGGCATTCGAGCCTACAATGTGGTGGAGTCCTTAAAATTTAAGCAACCCGTACTGTTCGATTATGTAAAAAATGGTGGCACCATGATTGTACAGTACAATACGGCCGGAAGATGGGCCAGACAGTTTGAAAACATTGCCCCATACGATGTAACGCTTTCCAGAGACAGGGTTACTGACGAAAATGCAGAGGTAAAAATATTGGCCCCCAACCATTCTTTGATAAATTTCCCGAATGTCATCACAAAAAAAGATTTTGATGGGTGGGTACAAGAACGTGGATTGTATTTTCCAAGTGAATGGAGTTCTGAGTTTACACCGATTCTCTCAATGAAAGATGAAGATGAAACCGAAAAACAAGGAAGCCTTATTGTAGCACCTTATGGAGAAGGTCACTATATTTACACAGGTTTAAGCTTTTTCAGGGAATTGCCTGTAGGGGTTTCGGGGGCATATAAGCTCTTTGCAAATATGCTTTCTATAGGAAAAAATGAAGTAAAAAGAGACAGTAATGTCAAAGGATAATATGGATACCAAATTTGAATGGAAAAAGGAATACAGCATTGTTATCCTTTTAAATGCCATATATATATTGGTTTTTTACCTCATAATGATTTTAAACAATTAGACCCCTGAATGGCATTACTCGACTGGATTATTCTTGGTAGCACCCTACTCTTCATCGTGGCATACGGTGTTTGGAAAACACGCGGGAACAATAATGTGGACGATTATGTCCGTGGTGGTGACAACGTAAAATGGTGGACTATCGGATTGTCCGTAATGGCCACCCAAGCGAGTGCCATAACCTTTTTATCTACCCCGGGGCAAGCTTTCCACGACGGCATGGGCTTTGTTCAATTCTATTTTGGATTGCCCTTGGCCATGATCGTGATTTGCCTTGTGTTTATACCCATTTACAAAAAATTAAAGGTGTTTACCGCCTATGAAATGCTCGAAGGGCGTTTTGATCTTAAAACAAGAACCCTTACTGCTCTTTTGTTCTTGGTACAACGTGGGTTGGCTGCAGGGATTACCATATTTGCCCCTTCCATAATCCTATCCGCCGTATTGGGATGGGATTTAAGGACATTGAATGTGATCATCGGAATCCTTGTGATTATTTACACCGTGTCGGGAGGCACCAAAGCGGTTAGTATGACCCAGAAACAGCAGATGTTCATCATTATGTTGGGGATGTTTTTTGCTTTCTTCTTTATCATGGGAGCACTCCCTACGGATATATCTTTCGATAAGGCCTTAAAAATAGCCGGGGCGAACAATAAACTCGAAATTTTGGATTTCTCTTTAGATACCAATAACCGATATACGTTTTGGAGCGGTATCACGGGAGGCTTCTTTTTGGCCTTGGCCTATTTTGGCACTGATCAAAGTCAAGTGCAACGTTATTTATCGGGCAAATCGGTTCGTGAAAGTCAGTTGGCATTGATTTTTAACGGGATTTTTAAAATACCGATGCAGTTTTTTATCCTATTGGTGGGTACCATGGTGTTTGTATTTTATCAATATAACTCATCTCCCTTAAACTTTAACCCTGCGGCTACCGAAGCTGTAATGCAATCGGAATATGCCAACGATTACCAATCGCTAACAAAGGACCATAAAGAACTGGAAAAGGAAAAAAGAATGGCGCAACATTCCTTTTCCGCAGCGCTCGAACTTAAAGAGTACAATGCCATTGAGCAGGCAAAACAGGATATCATAAAAATCAATGAACGGGAAAATACAAACAGGGAAACTGCAAAAAAATTAATTTCCAAAGCAGATGGCACTGTGGAAACCAACGACAAGGATTATGTGTTTATCCATTTTATCCTAAACAATTTGCCCATGGGGCTAATCGGTCTCCTTTTGGCCGTAATTCTCTCCGCGGCCATGTCTTCCACTGCTTCTGAATTAAATGCGCTTGGCACCATTACAGCTTTGGATTTATATAAAAGAAATGTAAAAAAAGAACATACCCAAGAACACTATTTAAAAGCGACCAAGGCCTTTACCCTACTTTGGGGAATCATTGCAATAATAATAGCCAATGTGGCCAATCTTTTTGATAATTTGATTCAATTGGTCAATATTATTGGTTCTATTTTCTACGGAAATGTGCTTGGTATCTTTCTACTGGCGTTCTTCTTCAAATTTGTAAAAGGAAATGCCGTTTTTGTAGCAGCAATCGTAACCCAGATTATTGTGATTGTAGGTTACAACTTAGACTGGATGTCCTACTTATGGTTGAATGCCTTTGGATGTGTTTTGGTAATTGTACTGGCCACTATTACTCAGGTGTTCGATAACTTTTTAGGGAACTCCTCTGCCGTAGAGGAATAAAAAAACCCACTTAAAAAGTGGGCTTTTCAATTTTATTTATTGCTATGTGGCAACTACATTTTTGCCCACTCTTTCAAAGAGTCCTTGTTCAATTTCACATAATCTTGGTTGCCTGCGGCTTGGGCAGCGGCCAATGACCTTTTGGCTGCTTCAATAGCTGCATCTTTATCGCCCAATTTTGCATAGATCAAAGACTGTGTGCGCATCATCCAATAAGCTTTTCCGTCACCCATTTCAACAGCTTTGTCCACCCATTCCTTAGCTTGTTCCATGTTCATGCCCTCAGAAAAATAATAAGAACCCGCTGCAAAATAGTCATTGGCTTTTAAATCCTCTTTGTTCGCCATGGTCTCTTCAATACTTTTGATGGCTTTTTTGGCTGTAGGGACTATAAAATCAACACCAACATAAGTGTTCTCCCACATAATGCCAAGGGTCCCTCCATTGTTATGAAGGTCATCTATGGTAATGGTAAAAGATTCAATTGGCATCGGTATTTCCATTGTTTCCACTTTTACCGTTGCCGCAACTTTGGATGCATCCCACTCTTGTGGTATACCCCAATTATCGGTATCAGTATAAAAGAAAACATCCCAAACGGCCTCATTGGGTCTTGTATAAATAGCGTAGGTACCTGCTTTTAGCGGCTTATCCTGTACGGTAACATCGTCACTAAAAGTAATGGTAGTGTTTTCATTGGCTCCTGTTCTCCAAATAGCATCAAAAGGAACCAAGTCTCCGAATATTTTTCTTCCCTTCATTGCAGGGCGCGAATATTTTACGGTAACATCGGTCAATCCCACCTTTTGCTCCAATGTTGAAGCTGGGCTGGGCGCTGGCGTCTGTATTTGTGCTTCCAAAGAAAAACACATGGACACCGCAAATAATAAGAGTGCAAATTTTTTCATAGTTGTTATTTATATTAATAGTTCAGCATAACAAAGCTAAATATAAAGCCTCCCTCAAACGTTAAGGAAACCTTAAAATAATAGCGTTAAAATCAATCAAATATACACATTTGTTTAATCTTTTTAATTTTTAATTAAACATTATCGTCTTATCTTTGTACAAAATGATTTTAATGCAGCTGTATCAACTAAAGTCCAAACAACTACTCCCCATAACTATAAAAGAAGCTTGGGATTTCCTTTCCAATCCAAAAAATCTGGCCCTAATCACTCCGAAACACATGGGTTTCCATATTTTGGCGGGTGCCGATAGACCCATGTTCCAAGGTCAAATAATACAATACATCGTAAAACCATTTCCCTTGGTTTCCACGAAATGGGTCACAGAAATAACCCATGTTCGGGAAGGTAAATATTTTGTTGATGAACAACGCTTTGGCCCATACGCTCTATGGCACCATAAGCATTTTTTAAAAGAAGTACCCGAAGGGGTCGAGATGGAAGATGTTATCGACTACAAATTACCCTTTGGGTTTTTAGGTCAACTAACCCATCCTATTCTAGTGAAAAAACAATTGCACAAGATTTTTGAGTTTCGGGAAAAAAAGCTAGCCGAGCTATTTGGTACAGTAGATGGGAAAGAAAACTTTTTAAGCATTAGAAAAATATAACATGAAAAAGAACATATTATTGATTGGCGGCTCCTACGGCATTGGGTTGGAAATGGCCAAAAAACTATCTACTGATCACAATGTATATGTAGCCAGCCGAAGTAGCGAACAACTTTCAAATTTGGATGTAACCCATATCCCTTTTGATGTTTTAACCGAGGACATCTCCGAAAAAGCAATTCCGGAAAAATTGGATAGCTTTGTATATTGTCCGGGTAGCATCAACCTGAAGCCATTTAAGACCATGAGTGTTGATACCATCCAAACGGACATGGAAATCAACTTTATCGGTTTGGTAAAAACGGTCAAATCCATCATAAACAGCATGAACGAAGGTTCGAGCATGGTATTTTTCAGCACGGTGGCTGTTGGAACGGGAATGCCTTTCCATACGAGCGTTTCTGCTGCAAAAGGAGCTATCGAGGGCTTCGCACGTGCGCTGGCGGCGGAATATGCCCCAAAAGTAAGGGTCAACGTGATTGCGCCATCCTTGGTGGACACCCCGTTGTCCGAAAGGTTGTTGAGCAACGATAAGAAAAAAGAAATGATGTCCGAAAGGCATCCCATGAAAAGAGTGGGCGTTCCAAAAGATATCGCAAACATGGCACTGTTTTTACTTGATTCCAATAACTCATGGATTACTGGACAGGTAATAGGCGTTGATGGAGGAATGTCAAGTTTAAATGTGAGTTAATGAAAGACAAAGTCATGCTTTTTTGGTTCAGGCGCGATTTAAGATTGGATGACAACGTTGGCTTTTATCAAGCACTTCAAAATAATGCTCCAGTATTACCGCTATTTATTTTTGATACCGAAATACTGGAAAATCTGCCCAAAACCGATGCGAGGGTAACTTTTATCCACGAACAGATTCAAAAAATAAACCATCAGCTAAGTGCCAGTTATGGCAGTGGCATTGTACAATTTCATGGTGCCCCAAAAGCTGTCTTCAAAAAATTGATGAAGGACTACGACATTGAAGCTGTATACGCTAATCACGATTACGAACCCTATGCCAAAAAACGTGACGCCCAAATAAAAGTGCTCCTAAACGAAAACGGTATCCCCTTCAACACTTTTAAAGACCAAGTTATTTTTGAAAAAGAAGAGGTTGTCAAGGACGATGGAGACCCATACGTGGTGTACACCCCGTACATGCGAAAATGGAAAGAAAACCTTGATCCATCCGTCCATTTGGTGGAATGCGATACCCTGAGTGACCTTAGCAAAAACCTGTATCGGACCAAGTCTTTACCACAACTTTCTTTGGAAGATATGGGTTTCGAAGAATCTTCCATTAAAGTTCCGGATTTCACGGTTTCTTCTGAGCTGATCCAAAAATACAAGGACACACGGGACTATCCTGCCAAAGAAAAAGGCACATCCCGATTGGGACCACATTTGCGTTTTGGCACCGTTTCAATCCGTAGGATGATTAAAAAAGCCATTGGTGAAAAGAACGAAACCTTTTGGAACGAGCTTATCTGGCGAGAATTCTTTATGCAGATTCTCTGGCATTTTCCGCATACCGTAAACGCATCTTTTCGACCTAAATACGATAGAATTGAATGGCGCAACAATCAAGATGAATTCGAAAAATGGAAAGCAGGAGAAACAGGTTACCCCTTAGTAGATGCAGGAATGCGCGAATTGAACGAGACGGGCTATATGCACAATAGGGTTCGTATGTTGGTGGCCAGTTTTTTATGCAAACACTTATTGATCGATTGGCGTTGGGGCGAAGCCTATTTTGCCGAAAAGTTGTTGGATTATGAGTTGGCCAGTAATGTGGGGAACTGGCAATGGGCGGCAGGTAGCGGTGTAGATGCGGCGCCATACTTCAGGATATTCAATCCTACCACCCAAATCAAGAAATTCGACAAAGACAAAAAATACATCAACATATGGGTGCCCGATTTACAAGAGTTAAGTTATCCAGAACCCATGGTCGATCATAAAATGGCTCGCGAACGATGCTTAAAAACTTACAAAGAAGCGGTAAGTTGATGCTTTTTCGTTAATTTTAGTTCCTGTTGATGCTGTTTTGCTTTATCCAAAAACAGAAAAAATCAATATCATTTAACTAACTCAAAACCTTTACAATGAAAAAACTTTCAACCTTACTCATTTTGGGCTTGGTATCGCTTAACCTATCCGCCCAAAAGATGACCAAGGACAAAAAAGCCGTTGTCGCTTCGGTAGAAAAGCACAAAGAAAACCTTATCAAAATCAGTGATTCCATTTGGGCACTGGCCGAAACTGCCTTTGAAGAATCCGTTTCCTCCAAATTACTAGCTGATTATGCAGAGGAAAACGGAATGACCGTGACTCGGGGCGTTGCAGATATCCCAACTGCATTTACTGCCACTTATGGGTCAGGTTCGCCCGTTATTAGTGTATTGGGCGAATTTGATGCACTTCCTGGACTTTCTCAGAACACAGTACCCACTAAAGACCCTAGAATTGAAGGCGAACCAGGTCACGGCTGCGGACACAATATGTTCGGTGCCGCTAGTTTAGGTGCTGCCATTGCCATTAAAGAGCAAATAGAAGCCGGAAACATAAAAGGAACCGTAAAATTCTTCGGAACCCCTGCAGAAGAAAAGTTTTTTGGCAAAGTGTGGATGGTAGAAGCAGGTCTTTGGGACGATGTAGATGTGAATGTAAGCTGGCACCCATCCGCAGAAATTGAGGCCGATGTACAGAGTGGACTGTCTTTAATTGACTTTATGATCGAGTTTTATGGTCAAGCCGCTCATGCTTCTTCCGATCCTTGGAATGGTCGTAGCGCTTCCGATGCATTGGAATTATATACTACTGGAATCAATTACTATCGTGAACACATCAAACCAACGTCGCGTATCCATTATCATATCCAAGATGGTGGGCAAGTGGTGAATGTTGTTCCCGATTATGCCCGCTTGTGGGTCAGGGTCCGCGATCCAAAAAGAGAAGTGATGCTTCCCACTTTTGAACGCGTAAAAGCCATGGCAGAAGGAGCTGCCATTATGGCCAATGTAGATTACAAATATTCATTGATTTCTGGTATTTATGAGACCTTGGTGAACCGTGAAGGAGGTAAAATCATGCAAAACAATTTAGAGCTTTTAGGTCCAATTACCTACACCGAAGAAGAAATTACCTATGGTAAAGCCATTCAAGAAGCTACAGGAAAACCACAGGTGGGCATGGACGGTGAGATACATCCATTGAAAGAAACCGAAGAGCTTCCAGGTGGAGGTTCCACGGATGTTGGCGATGTAAGCTGGAACGTTCCAAACATCAACCTTGGAGTAACCGTAGCACCAAAAGGCACTCCATGGCACTCTTGGGCCGTTGTTGCCTGTGGCGGAATGAGCATTGGACATAAAGGAATGATCTATGCATCCAAGGCAATGGGAATGACCATGTTGGACCTTTTTGACGACCCTAAATTGGTAGAAAAAGTAAAAGAAGAATATAACACCAGAAAAGGTGATGTAAAATATGAGGCCATGATTGATGGTCCACCACCAATTCCTGGTAAATAATTTTAATTATTGTTTGATTGAAAAGCCTGCCAAGAGCAGGCTTTTTGAACTACAAAAAGCACATGTCATTCCTGCGAAAGCAGGAATCCAATGTTAATTAAATATAAAACTTACATCGTGTGAGGAATGACAATAATAACTATTGAATAATGAAAAATCCCGTTCTACAAACCTTTCCATTAAGCACTCCATGGCAAACCTTGGACCCTTTTTTATTTAGTGTATACCATTTGGACCACTTCCCAAAAGGCAATGGGGAAATGGGACCGGATGAATCTTTACTAAAAGGAAGAAACTTGGGAAGTGATTTCAACCCCAACGAAAAATGGCGCATGTACCATGGACAGACCATTCCTGGATTTCCATCGCATCCCCATTGTGGCTTTGAGACCATCACCATTGTAAACAAAGGGTTTTGCGATCATTCCGATTCTTTGGGAGCTGCTGGTAGATTTGGTCAAGGCGATGTGCAATGGATGACAGCCGGAAGAGGTGTGCAACACTCCGAAATGTTTCCGTTATTAAAAGATGAGGAGGAGAATCCTTTGGAATTGTTCCAGATTTGGTTGAATCTGCCCAAAGCTGGAAAATTTGTAGCCCCTCATTTTAAAATGCTTTGGAATGAAGATATCCCGATCGTTGAAGAAGAAAACGCTAAAATTAAGGTAGTGGCGGGTACTTATAAAAATGTAGCACCAATTTCACCCGCTCCTGATTCTTGGGCTGCATCTCCTGAAAACGAAGTGGCCGTTTGGAACCTTCATGTCCATAAAGGTTCGGAATATATGTTGCCAAAAGCAAACAAATCGGTTAATCGTGTGCTATACTTTTATGAGGGCAGTGAAATTCATATTGGTGACAATAAAATCAATCCTAACTTTGGGATTGTGTTGGATCCTAGCGAAGCAGTGGGCATTAAAACTGGTTCGGAAACTGCTCATTTTATGTTATTACAAGGTAAACCCATTGGTGATCCTGTTGCCAAATACGGTCCATTCGTCATGAATACGCAAGCCGAAATCCAAAAAGTGATGGAGGAATACCGTCTTACCCAATTTGGTGGATGGCCATGGCCACACCCAGACAATGTCCATGATAAAAATAGAGGACGTTTTGCTCTTTATCCAGATGGAAAATTGGTAGAGAAATAATCTTCCTAAACATTTTCAAGATTACTTAATTACTCCATGAACGGCGTATTACTTGTACAATAACCAATTCAGCTCTTAGATTTTTTTACACATAAATTTGCGTAGCCATTTAACTACACTTATATTTGTAGCCATATACCTTCATATCATATGAAATTACGACGAGATCCTTTCCAGGCAATTGCAGACCCTACCAGAAGGGCCATTTTAATGTTATTGGCTTCACAGGCCATGACAGCTGGGACTATAGCAGAAAATTTCGATGCTGCGCGCCCTACAATTTCAAAACATCTCAAAATACTTCACGAATGTGATTTGGTCTCTTATACCCAAAAAGGTCGTGAAGTCCGCTATGAATTAAAAATGGATAAATTGAAGGAAATTGATCAATGGCTCTCGCAGTTTAAGAAGATATGGGAAGATCGTTTTAGTAAGCTCGACAATTATTTTACACAAATTCAGAATAAGCAAAAACAATAAAGATGAAACCTAGCCTATTATTTAATTTCACAGTAAACAAAGAAAACAATACAGTATTGGTGGAACGTGAATTTGTCGCCAAAAAAGACTTGGTCTGGGATGCCTTTACAAAGGCAGAAATCTTGGATCAATGGTGGGCTCCAAGCCCATGGGTCTCCAAAACAAAATCCATGGATTTTATAGTTGGTGGTTCCAGGTTTTATGCTATGTGCGGTCCCAATGGCGAGGAACATTGGTCCTTGATGCACTTTACGTCCATTTCTCCAAAGAACAACTTTAAATTTAAAGATGCCTTTTGCGACGAAAACAGGATTGTCAACAATGATTTCCCTCAATCTGAATGGAATTTGGATTTTGAGGACTTAGAAGATACCACCAAAGTAAATATTACCATTAAGCACAAAACATTGAACGATCTTGAAAAAATAATTGAAATGGGTTTCAAAGAAGGATTCACCATTGCATTAAACGGATTGAACACACTTTTAAACAAATAAATAACCAAAAAAATCAGTATGGAAACAATAAGCGTAGCATCCTCAATTTTCGTACCTGTCAAGAAAGTTTGGAACTACTACACTACTCCAGAGCATATAATCAAATGGAACTTTGCCGACCCCAGTTGGCATTGTCCCAAAGCTGAAAACGACTTACGTGTAGGGGGCAGTTACTTGGCCCGTATGGAAGCTAAAGATGGTAGTTTCGGATTTGATTTTGAAGCAGTTTACGATGATATAATCAAAGAAAAGAAAATTTCTTATACCATGGGAGATGGTAGAAAAGCTACTATCCTTTTTGATGGAAACGATAAAGTGACCAAAGTGACCATAACCTTTGATGCCGAAAGTAATAACTCTTTGGAAATGCAAAAAAATGGCTGGCAAGCCATTTTAAACAATTTTGCAAGCTATACAGAAGCCAATTAGTTAAACCCTAACAATATTGGCACCGATGGCACGCAAGCGTTCATCGATGTTTTCATAACCACGATCGATCTGCTCTATGTTGTGGATAGTGGAAGTACCCTTGGCTGAAAGTGCTGCTATTAAAAGGGATACCCCTGCCCTAATATCGGGAGATACCATGGTGGTGGCCTTTAATGTTGATTTAAAGTCGTGCCCAATAACTGTGGCCCGGTGTGGGTCGCAAAGAATAATTTTTGCCCCCATGTCAATGAGTTTGTCCACAAAGAACAAACGGCTTTCGAACATTTTTTGATGGATGAGAACTTCTCCCTTAGCCTGAGTGGCAACCACTAATATGATGCTCAATAAATCCGGTGTCAATCCAGGCCATGGTGCATCGGCAATGGTTAGTATAGAGCCATCTATAAAATTCTGGATCTCGTAGCCATCTTCGTGCTTCGGGATAAAGATGTCATCATCCCTTCGCTCCAAGTTTATTCCCAACTTTCGGAAAACCGTCGGAATTTGACCCAAATCGTCCCAACTTACATTTTTGATGGTAAGTTCGCTTTGTGTCATCGCAGCCAAACCAATCCAACTACCGATTTCAATCATATCGGGCAACATAGTATGTTCGGTTCCACCCAAGGAATCCACACCTTCAATAGTCAACAAATTTGAACCGATTCCAGAGATTTTGGCTCCCATTCGGTTCAACATTTTGCATAATTGCTGTAAATAAGGCTCGCAAGCGGCATTGTAAATGGTAGTCGTGCCTTCGGCCAAAACAGCAGCCATTACAATGTTGGCCGTACCGGTTACCGATGCTTCATCCAAAAGCATGTAAGTACCCTTCAGTTTATCGGCTTCTACTCCGTAGAAATACTCTTCTTTATTGTATCGAAACTTTGCCCCGAGCTTAATAAAGCCTTCAAAATGGGTGTCCAACCTTCTTCGGCCAATCTTGTCACCGCCTGGCTTTGGAATGTATCCCTTGCCAAATCTTGCCAATAATGGACCAACTAGCATAATGGAACCCCGAAGCCCCCTTCCATCTTCTTTGAACTTGGCAGATTGTAAATAATCCAAGTTGATATCGTCTGCCTTAAAAGTATAAGTGCCTTTGCCTTTTTTCTGGATTTTTACACCCAAATCTTCGAGAAGGGCAATCAGTTTATTGACATCGACAATGTCTGGTATATTGTTTATGGTAATTTTCTCTTCTGAAAGTAATACGGCGCAAAGAATCTGAAGTGCCTCGTTCTTTGCTCCTTGGGGAGTAATTTCACCATGTAGTTGGTGTCCGCCCTCTATTCGAAATGTACCCATCTATTCCCTTGGAATTTAATATCTTTTTTTGCGACTTCTTTGCCCTTTTTTACCTCTGTTATTGTTGCTGCTGGATCTAGTGCTGGGTCTATTTTTAAGGAACTGTCCACTTTCCGTTAAGCTTTCCTCACTTTTGGCCAAATCTATTTGTCCGTCACTAAGTTCTTTTAGGTGATTGAAGATTACGGAGTCTTCCACGGTATCCTTGTTCCAAACCAAGTAACATTTTTTCATGTGGTTGGCAATGGCGTATTCCAAACCAGACCTCATATCCCCTTCATCCCATTTCACAGCAACATCAATCATTCTTTTGATATTATTACCATAAAAACGGTATTTTGGGTGGTTTTGCGGGTATTCCAAAGGTTCTGGTCGTTGTTGCAAAACTTCTTTTGAAGTAATCGGGAAAGGTGAATCCACGTCCAATTTAAAATCGGCCATGATAAACAATTGGTCCCATAGTTTGTGCTGAAAATCCGGGACATCCCTTAAATGGGGCTGTAAATTCCCCATTACGCTAATAATGGATTTCGCCACTTTATTGCGTTCGTCTCGGTCTTCAATGGCAACAGCGTGATCTACCATTTTCTGAAAATGGCGACCATACTCGGGTATAAAGAGTTTTGGACGCTCTGTATTGTATTCTAAGTTGTATACTTCGTTCAAATTAATGTATTTAGAAACTTGATTATTGGAAAGTCAATCTGTTAACGACTGCAAATTAAGAAAATTATCGCAAACAATGGGCTTACAGGGAAATTACACCTTCTACCACGGAAACTTCTTTGTATTTTTTTATTACCTCGTCGGGGTTTTTTAAATGCACCATAACGGAAAGACTGGTGTACGTACCCTTTTTTGACTTTTTGGATTCAATAACCGCACCAGTGTTATCAAAAATCTTATTTATCTGGGCTATGCGCTTTTCATCCGTAGGCACTATAAATTTATAGAGATAATCGGATGGCCAATTTGTGGTCTCCAATAATTTTTCCCTAAGCTTTGTATAGAACTCCTCTGTACTCTTTTTATCCATGCCGCATTTTTCTACAAATATATGGCTTAACCTAGAATTTTTTTTCCTTCTGGCGTTTTCATTACTTTGTATAATTAATTTTAAGGTCTTTGGGCAAGAATAAGGTAGTTATCACGGGAGCACCCGGAACGGGCAAAACATCCATAGTAAATGGATTGGAAAGCAAGGGTTTTTATTGTTTTCACGAAATTATTCGGGATATGACCTCCAAAGCCAAGCAAGAAGGGCAGTCCGAGGAATATATTTCCAACCCTTTGGTGTTTGTTGACGATGCCATGCAGTTCAACAAAGATTTGCTTCAGGGCAGAACCGCACATTTCCAACAGTCCTTAAAAATAGATGTTCCCGTAAGTTTTTTTGATCGGGGCATCCCAGATGTGCTCGCTTATATGGACTTTTTTGGTCAGACCTACGACCAACACTTTATTTCCCATTGCGAGAACCACAGATATGATTCTGTTTTTATTGTTCCCCCATGGCAAGAGATATATGTTTCCGACAACGAAAGATTGGAAACCTTTGAGGAAGCCGAAAGCATCCATCATTCCTTGATGAAAACATACACCCAATTTGGCTATAACCCCATCGAAGTGCCAAAAGATGCAGTCCCAAATCGGATTGATTTTATTTTGGAAACACTTAATGAATTATAGTGCATAAGGACACCACAAGCATTTTAAAAAAATTTTGGGGTTATGATGATTTCAGAGGACCCCAAAAGGAAATTATAGATAACGTACTTTCGGGCAAAGACGTTTTGGCCTTAATGCCCACAGGTGGTGGTAAATCCATTTGCTACCAAGTTCCTTCATTGGCCATGGAAGGCATCTGTATTGTAATCTCACCTTTGGTGGCCCTAATTCAAGATCAAGTGGCGCAACTAAAGAAAAGGAACATTAAAGCTGTTGCCCTAACTGGCGGCATTCCCCCAGATGAGCTAAATGACCTTTTGGACAATTGCCTTTATGGCAACTACAAATTCCTGTACCTGTCGCCGGAAAGGTTACAACAACCCATTGTACAGGAGCGCATCCCACAAATGAATATCAACCTTATTGCTATTGATGAGGCCCATTGTATATCGCAATGGGGAAACGATTTTAGACCTGCCTATCTCGAATGTGCCATTTTAAAGGAACTGGTGCCCAATAAACCGATTATCGCCTTAACGGCAACGGCTACCCCACGAGTGGTAAACGACATTGTGGAAAACTTGGAATTGGAAAATGTGGTGATTTTCAAAGATTCTTTCTCCCGCTCCAACATTAATTTTAGGGTAAAGCGTTCCGAGGACAAATTGTATCAGCTTAAAAAATACATGGCCAAAGTCCCTGGAAGTGCCATTGTTTATGTTCGCTCCAGAAAAATGTCCATTTCCTTGGTCAATTTTTTAGTCAAGAATGGTATTTCTGCTTCATTCTTTCATGGTGGAATTCCAAAATCCGATAAAGAAGAAAAACTTAACCTTTGGTTAAGCTTTAAAGTAAGGGCCATGGTGGCCACCAATGCTTTTGGCATGGGGGTGGACAAACCCGATGTTCGTTTGGTAGTCCATTATCATATACCCGATAGTTTGGAAAGCTATTTTCAAGAAGCGGGAAGAGCGGGACGGGACGGTAAACCATCCACAGCCATTATTTTAACTTCAAAAGAGGACAAGGATAAAGCAAAGCAACAGTTCTTGTCCACCTTGCCCGATGTGGCCTTCGTTAAAAAAGTATATTCCAAACTCAACAACTATTTCCAAATATCTTATGGTGAATTGGTCTCGGAGCCTTTGGCCTTCGAATTCAATGCGTTTTGCAAACGGTACGAGTTTAACCCAAACTTGACCTTTAATGCCATCCGCATTTTGGATCAGAATTCCGTTTTATCGCTTGCTGAAAATTTTAAGGAGAAAACCACCCTTCAGTTTGTAGCCTCCAAATCCGGGATATTTGAATATTTGGACAAAAACAGGAAAACTGCCCCGATAATACAGACCATTTTGCGCACATACGGGGGCATTACCGAATATGATACAAAAATTAACCTGTACATGTTGTCCAAAAAAACTGGGGCGAGCGAGGAGTACTTAAAAAAAATTCTCCAACAACTCGCCGACGATGGCATTGTGGAATATCAAAACAATACAAGCGATTTAGAAGTTACTTTTTTGGTACCTAGGGAAGATGATCATACCATTAACCTATTTGCCAAAAAAATCAAGGATTTCAATCAGGTGAAGCAGAACAACATGGCGGCTATGCTAGGCTATGTTTCCAATAAAAAGGTATGCCGTAATATTTACTTACTGAATTATTTTGGAGAAAAGACTGCAGAAAAGTGCGGTACATGCGATATTTGTACCAAGAAAGAAAAGGTAGCATCTCCTTATGATTTGGAGAAAAGAATTATGGAGCTTTTGGAAATTCGCCCCCACAGTTCCCGGCAGTTGGAAAAAGCAATTGGGGCAAACGAAAAAGAACTTTTAAAAACATTGGAAAGACTGCTGGAAGATGAGCTGGTCTCCCTAAATTTTAAGAATGAGTACATCAAAAAATAATTCCCTGCGCATTGTATTTATGGGCACTCCGGATTTTGCCGTGGGTACCCTCAAAAAGATTTTGGAAGCCGATTTTAATGTAGTTGGTGTCATTACCGCACCGGACAGGCCCGCAGGCCGTGGCCGTAAGGTTCAAGAATCTGCCGTAAAGCAATTTGCGGTGCAACATAATTTAAAGGTATTGCAGCCCACCAACTTAAAGGACGCAGCTTTTTTGGATGAACTCAAAAGCCTCGACGCCAATTTGCAGGTGGTCGTGGCCTTTAGGATGCTGCCCAAAGCAGTTTGGCAAATGCCAGAGCACGGTACCTTTAACCTTCATGCCTCCCTCCTGCCCCAATATCGCGGTGCGGCGCCAATCAATTGGGCGATAATAAACGGAGAAACGGAAACAGGTGTCACTACCTTTTTTATTGATGAAAAAATTGACACGGGAAACATCGTACTTCAAAAAACAGAAAAAATACTGCCCAATGACAGTGCAGGAACCTTGCATGATAGGTTAATGGAGCTCGGTGCCGATTTAGTGGTGGATACTTGCAAACAGATTGAAGCCGGAACCGTAACAAGGCAAGCACAAGATGAAAGCTTGGAACTTAAACCTGCACCAAAAATCCATAAGGATACCTGCCGAATTGATTGGAATGCACCTATAAAGGATATTTATAATCATATTCGAGGATTGAGTCCCTATCCTGGAGCTTGGACACAATTTGTAAATGATGGAAAGGCCGACCAAATGAAGATTTTTAAAACCAAAACGGAACAGGCCGAACACGACTACAACGTTGGAAAGCTAGTGGTAGCGAAAAAATCGTTGAAAGTTGCCGTAAAAGAAGGCTATATTTCTTTATTGCAATTGCAACTTCCGGGAAAGCGAAGAATGCAAATAATGGAGGTTTTGAACGGGTTGAATCTTGATAAAGAAGCACATCTTCGCTAAAGCCTTGCCACGATTGGGCTGGGAAAAGTTGTCATTTTTTTCCGACTTTATCAACAAACGTTTCAAGTTATCAACAAAAACCCCTATTTCCCTTGGTTTTACTTGCGTGACTGGCAAATCCATATAAATTTGTTCAGCATTAAAATTATATTAACAACAATTAATTTAATTCCATTATGAACAAAACAGAATTAATCGATGCTATGGCAGCTGATGCTGGCATCACTAAGGCAGCAGCAAAAAAAGCATTGGAATCTTTCTTGGGAAATGTAGAAGGAACGCTTAAAAAAGGAGACAGAGTTTCCTTGGTAGGTTTTGGTTCTTGGTCAGTTTCCAAAAGAAGTGCTAGAGAAGGTAGAAATCCACAAACTGGAGCTACCATTAAGATTGCCGCTAAGAACGTTGTAAAGTTCAAAGCAGGTGCTGAATTGAGCGGTGCAGTAAACTAATCAATTATTTATTTAATATACGAAAGCACTCCTTTTTGGGGTGCTTTTTTAGTTTATATGGTATCTGTTTTTTTTGTATATGTTAAATAATATGTTAAATTTAAATACAAGAAATTACAAGAATGGTAAGTCAAAAGCCAAAAAAAGGAAATTTGCTTGTTGCGGAACCTTCACTTACGGGTGATATTTCTTTCAATAGGTCGGTAGTACTTATTGCTGAGCACAATAACGAAGGCTCGGTGGGCTTTATTTTAAACAAACCTTTAGACTATACCATTTGCGACCTTATTTCTGACATTACAATCCCTTTTCAAGTATTTAATGGCGGTCCAGTGGAGCAGGATAACCTATACTTTATTCATAAAGTACCAGAACTTATTGAAAACAGTATTGAGATTTCTGATGGTATTTTTTGGGGCGGTAATTTTGAAATGACCGTAGAACTTATCAATAGTGGAACAATTACCGAACAGGATATCCGGTTTTTCTTGGGATATTCCGGCTGGGGCACCAGTCAATTGGACCAAGAACTTTCTTCCAAATCGTGGGTAGTGCTCCCAAATGAGTACGAAAGCAATATTCTGGAAAAATCTGCCTATGCTTTTTGGAAAGAGAAAATGGTAGAATTGGGGGGAGATTATCTTCTGTGGTCGAATGCTCCTGAAAATCCCTCGCTCAACTAAACTATCCAATCCGAGCTTTGGCATTTAACTTTCCAACCAAACTCGTGGCCACTTTGGTATCAAATTTCTTTTTCCTGTATTTGCTGATAGGCTGTATGCCCACAATGGAATTGGTGATAAACAGTTCATCCACTTTTTGAAGTTCGAAAGGGGAAATGGATGCTTCTACCAAATCAAGTTCCTCGGTACCGGCGATGATTTTCATAAGGTTTTTTCGGATAATGCCATCCAAGCAACCATCGCTCAAAGGCGGTGTTTTTATCTCCTTGCCCTTCACTGAAAAAAGGTTTCCATTTATAGCCTCGACCACCTTTTTGTCGGTATTGACCAATAAACAGTTGGCATACCCATTTTCTTGGGCATAAACTCCTGCCACCACATTCAATATTTTGTTAGTGGATTTTAGATTGGAGAGCATGTCCTTGTTTACATAATAATCCTTGAACAATTCAACCTCGTAGTCTCCCTCTTCAATAATGTAAAAAGGGGACTCCATAGGGCTGGTCTCAATAAGGTAGGAAACATCATTGGTGCTTGGGGTATACAAGCCTCCCTCGTTTCTAAAAACCGTTAAGCGAACGCGAACCGCACCATTTTCCTGTGCGTTGGCTTTAATGGTATTCTTAATTTCCTCCTCCAAAAACTCCAAGGTAAATTCCATAGGAATTTCCATACGCAGGATACGCATGGAAGCCATTAACCTAAAGTAGTGATCTTCCCAAAAAAAAAGGGTTCCGTTCACATAACGAACCGTTTCAAAAAGGGCATCGCCATATTTGAGGGCTCTGTTGTTGTGGGTGAAAATTGCCTTGTCTTCCGCTAAAAGTGCTCCGTTATAATTGACCATAAAAAAGTCCCGAATTTTATCGGGACCAAAGATACGGTTTAGTTGAGAATCGGACTAGGTAGATCCAAGGACCTGTTTAAGGTCGGATACTTGGTTTTCCCACAGCATTTTAGATTCATCTACTTCGTCTTCCTCTGCAAAATCTGTTATAAATAGGGATACATCCTTTGTAATCTCATCAACTATTATACGCATTTCAAAAAAGGAATCATCCTCACTTTCTTCCCATGCCAATTTCACAAATTCCTCACTTTTACGCTTGAGCATTTTTGCTCTCTCTTCTGCACCATCCCAAATAAATGTGAACATTTCCCCACGGGAATTAACATTGTCGGCATACCATTCAGATAGTCCCGAGGGTGTGGAAATATATTGGTAAAGCAACTGAGGTGAAGCCTGGATCACAAACTCCAGTTCAAATTTAACCTTATCACTCATTGTCGTGTTCTTTAAATCGTTTTTCAACTTTAGTATAGTTTGGGAAGATATAAAAATAAATGTCAAATAATAAATTAATCCTGAATTTTGATTCAGCGAAAATTTAAACATATATTTGCACCCGCTTAGCAAAACCATGGCGAGGTAGCTCAGCTGGTTAGAGCGTCGGATTCATAACCCGGAGGCCGGGGGTTCAAGTCCCCCTCTCGCTACAAATTTCAAAGTCATTTAACTGTATTTCAGTTGGATGACTTTCTTTTTTTTTCCAATACTCTTTTTTTCCTAACTTCATCCATTTAAACGGGTCAATCTCAAAAGTTGTGTGTAAATTGAATTTATAGTTTGAACTTTGTTTTAAAAACTGACCGTATTGGATCCATACATTGACCTACTGAAGGTTCTCCTTCCCGAACTATTGATTACCCATTTCGATATTGCCAAGC